>JASLAV010000727.1 GCA_030146905.1 Lentzea sp.
GGCCTGGATGTCGCGCTCCTCGTCGCTCAGCAACGACGGGATGTCCAGCAACTGCAACGGGTCCTGCACGTCACTGCTCCAGCTTCGGCGGGCGCAGCCGGTAGGTGGCCGGCGTGCGCGACAGGCGGATGGGGTTCGCGACGAGCGTCAGGTCGTCGATCGTCGCGGTCGGTTCCAGGCCCAGCGACTCGGCCAGCGCGAACGCGTGCGCGACGTCGTTCACCGGGCCGCACGGGACACCGAGGGGCGTCAGGGTCTCGAACCAGTGCTGCGCCGGGCGCGTCCGCAGCCGCGCCGAGAGGACCTCGAACAGCTCGTCGACGTTCTCGACCCTGCCGGAGTTCGCGACGAACCGCGGATCCGTGGCCAGCTCCGGCACGTTCAGCACCGAGCACAGCCGCCGGAACTGCCTGTCGTTGCCCACGGCGAGCACCATCGGCTGGTCGGCCGTCGGGAACACCTCGTACGGCGCGATCGACGGGTGCCGGTTGCCCATCGGCCTGGGGATCGAGCCCGCCAGCGTGAACCCCGCGCTCTGGTTCACCATGCTGGACAACAGCACCGTCAGCAGGTCCAGCTCGACGAGCTGCCCCAGCCCGGTCGCGTCGCGGTGCCGCAACGCCGCCAGGACGCCCACGCACGCGTGCAGCCCGGTGAGGACGTCGACCAGCGCCACACCTGTCTTCACCGGCTCGTGCGGGCCCGGCCCCGTCACGCTCATCAACCCGCCGACGGCCTGCACGAGCAGGTCGTAGCCCGGCAGGTCAGCGCCCTTGCCGGAACCGAACCCCGAGATCGAGCAGTAGACGAGGTCGTCACGGCCCAGCGACTCGTAGTCCAGCCCGAACTTCTTCATGGTGCCCGGCTTGAAGTTCTCGACCACCACGTCCGCACGCGCGATGAGCTCGCGCGCACGCTCCCGGCCCGCCTCTGTCGACAAGTCGATCTGCACTGACGTCTTGTTCCTGTTGACGGACAGGAAGTACGTCGCCTCGTCCCCGTGGTGCGGCGGACCCCACGTGCGGGTCTCGTCGCCCCTGCCGGGCTGCTCGACCTTGACGACCTCGGCGCCGAGGTCACCCAGCAGCATCGTCGCGTACGGCGCCGCCAGCACCCTGCTGAAGTCCGCGATCACCACACCTTCGAGCGAGCTCACGCGACCCGCCCCCGCAGCCTCATCGCGGTCAGCACGCGGTCCTGCGCCAGCTCGCGCGCGGCCACATGTGTTGTCGTGCCACGACTTCTGGCTTCGGCGACGACGTGCACCGCGTTGGCCCTCAGCTTCGAGGACACGGCGTCCAGCACCGTCGCGGGGTTCACCGGGAACGGCGAGTACCGCGCGTCCATCCCGAACGCCGCCGCGACCACGCCACCGGCGTTCGCGATGAAGTCCGGCACGACCGTGATCCCGCGCCTCGCGAGAACCTCTTGCGCCGCGGCGGATGTCGGCAGGTTCGCGCCCTCGACCACCAGGGCGGTGTCGAGCTCGCCCGCGAGATCCGCGTCGATCACGTCCTGCAGCGCCGCCGGCACCAGCACGTCGCACGGCACCCGAAACTCGGCACCGAGCGCGCGGACGTCGCCGTACTCCTTCACCGCGAGGTCACCGAACCGGCCTCGCAACGCCAGCAGCCGTGCGACCTCGAGGCCGTCGGCGTCGACCACCGCCCCGTGCACCGACGAGACAGCGACGACAACCGCGCCGAGCTCGGCGAACCGCTTCGCCGCCGCGGCACCGACCGCACCGAAACCCTGGATGGCGACGCGCTTGCCGCGCAGCTCCACCAGTTCGTCCGCCACCTCGGCCACGCCGAACCCGGTGACGCCGAGCTCGTCGTACGGAAGACCGCCGAGCTGAGCCGGTGCGCCCATCATAGCTCCGCGGTCCGACAGTTCGTCCTGGACGATCGCGGCGTCCCGTTCGGTGAGGCCCACGTCCAGCCCGAGCACGTACTCGCGCGGCACCTCGTTGGAGAGCTTGCGCGCGAACGCCCGCAGCGCGGATTCCTTGTCGGGCGAGGAGGGGTCGAACACGATCCCCGCCTTGGCACCGCCGAAGAACAGGTCCACCCCGGCCCACTTCCACGTCATCACGCGCGCGAGACGGGCGATCTCCGCGACCGTCACGTGCGGGCTCATCCGCGTGCCGCCCTTGCCCATGCCGCGCGCGGTGTTGTCGATGACCAGCACGCCCTTCATGCCGGTGCGCCGGTCGGACACGCAGACGACCTTCTCGGGTCCCCACTCGTCCATGAGCTGAAGAACGTCCATCACTGTCCTCACACGCAGTTGAGTTCCGGCCGTGCCCTGTCGGCGGCGAAGCGGGAGGCGTCCAGACCGGACACGTCGACGAAGGGCTCGCGGCCGAGCACGAGGTCGCGCACGACCTCGCCGACCGCGGGACCCTGCAGGAAGCCGTGCCCGGAGAAACCGGTGGCGTAGAAGAACCTGCCGGCCGAGCCGATCAGCGCGTTGTGGTCCGGCGTCATCTCGTACAGCCCGGCCCACCCGTCGCGCACGCCCACGTCCAGCAACCTCGGCGCACGCCTCCCGATCGCCTCGGTGAGCCGCGGCAGCCACGCGTCGGACACGTCCAGCTTGAAGCCCGGCGTCTCGTCGGGGTCGGACATGCCGAACAGCAACCCGCGTCCCTCGCGGTGGAAGTAGAAGGTGCTGCCGAAGTCGATGGTGAACGGTGTCACCCGATCGTGTAGCTCCGGCATGGGTCCCGTGAACATGACCTGCCGCCGCAGAGGAGAAACCGGCAGGTCAACGCCCACCATCTCGCCGATCTGGCGCGACCACGCACCCGCCGCGCAGACCACGGTCCCCGTCGACACCGCGCCGCGGCCGGTTTCGACGCGAAAAGTGTCGGACCCCGTCCCTACGATCGATCCCACGGTGGTCCTGGTGTGGAAACGGACACCGAACCGGCGGGCCGCGGTGGCGTAACCCAGGACGACGGACTCGGGCGTGCAGTGCCCGTCGTCGGGGGAGTACGTCGCCGCGAGCAGGCCGTCCGTTTCGATCAGCGGCGACATCCGCCGTGCTTCCTCGACAGTCAGCATCCGACTGGGCACGCCGAGGGAGTTCTGGAGGTCGACGTTGCGCTCGAACGCCGTGACGTGCTCCCGAGAGGAAAGGAGGAACAGGTAGCCGACCTGGTGCAGATCGATCTCCTGCCCCGGTCGCTGCGGAAAGCGCTGGAACAGTTCGACGGATCGAGCTCCGAGCCTGATGTTCAGCTCGTCGGAGAACTGGGCGCGCACCCCACCCGCCGCTTTGCAGGTGGAGCCGGAGCCCAGCTCGTCCCTCTCCACGACCACGACATCCCGGATGCCTGCCTCGGCGAGGTGAAAGGCGATGGACGTGCCGATCACCCCGCCGCCGATGACGACGACCTCGGCCTGACTTGGCAGCTCAGGCCAGCCGGTAGTCAAGGTCCGCCTCGATCGCGAGAGTGTCCATCTGCGCTTTCTGCAGCTTCCCGGAGTGGTCCCAGTTCATGGACTGCCAGCGGGTGAACTGGTCGAGCACCCACACGCCCGACTGCCGGGAGCCGTTGCCGCTCTTGCCGTTGCCGCCGAACGGCAGGTGCGCCTCGGCCCCGGACGTCGAGTTGTTGACGCTCACCATCCCGGCGGAGATGCCGGCGCGGAACCGGAAGGCCTTGTCCGGGTCCGTGGTGTAGATCGAGCACGACAGGCCGTAGCCCGGCCTGTTGCCCAGCTCGATCGCCTCGTCCAGGTCCGAGTACCCCATGACGCCGACGATCGGTCCGAACGTCTCCTGGAGGAACAGCTCGTCGTCGGCGAGCACACCGGAAACGATTGCGGGGTGGTAGAAGAAACCGTTCTCACCGGTGAAGCCGTTGCGCGGGCTGGAGTTCGTGATGCGGCCGGTCGGGCCGTGCACCGCGTGGTGCTCGCCGATCCAGCCGAGGTACTTCTCGTACGCCACCGCGAACTTCTCGTCCAGCAACGGTCCATAGAGGACATCACCGGCCGGGTCGCCCACCTCGGCGGCGGAGACGGCCTCGACGAACCGGGTCAGGAACTCGTCGTACACCGACTCGTGCACGATCGCCGTGCCGAGCGAGGTGCACCGCTGGCCCGCGGAACCGAAGCCGGCGAACAGCGCGCCCTGCACGGCCAGGTCCAGGTCGGCGTCCTCGGTGACGACCATCGGGTTCTTGCCGCCCAGTTCCAGGCACGGTGCCTGGAGGTGGCGTCCGCACAGCTCGCCGATCCGCACACCGACCTCGCTGGAGCCGGTGAAGCCGACCTTGTCGACGAGGCCCTGCTGGAGCGACTGCTCCAGGCCGTCGAACGTCTCCGAGCCCTCGGCGAAGACGATCTCGAACACGCCGGCGGGGATGCCGGCTGCCTGGAACACGTCGTAGAAGGCCTGCGCCGACGCGGCGGAGTACTCGGCGGGTTTCCACACGACCGAGTTGCCGCACAGCAGCGCCGGGACGATGTACCAGGACGGCACAGCGACCGGGAAGTTGCCGGCGGTGATGATCGCCGCGGTGCCGACCGGGTTGCGGAAGGTGAAGAGCTGCTTGTCGGGCATCTCCGACGGGACGGTCTGCCCGTAGAGGCGCCTGCCCTCGCCGACGAAGAAGTCGCAGGTGTCCACGATCTCGCGCACCTCGCCGCGCGCCTCGGCGATCGGCTTGCCGATCTCCCTGGTCACGAGCTGGGCGAGCGGCTCGGAGTTCGCCTCGACGAGCCTGCCGATGTTGCCGATGACCTGTCCGCGCACGGGTGCGGGCACGCGGGCCCACGCGCGCTGTGCCGCCTTCGCCCGTCGCGCCGCGTCGACGAAGGTGCGGCTGGTCCCGAGCTCGATCTCGGTGACCACGTCGGAGGTGTTCGCCGGGTTCGTGGAGACGTAGGGCATGCACCTCACCCTGGTGTCCGCCCCCGTGGCCGCGCCAGAGGTCGCAGACTGAAACCTGGCGATGTCGAGCATAAGCTGCCCTGGTGCTCAACCCGGTTCACCTGCGCACGCTCGTCGAGGTCGTGAAGACGGGTTCGTTCGCCGAGGCGGCCCGCCGGCTCGGCTACACGTCGTCGGCCGTGTCGCAGCAGATCTCGGCGCTCGAACGGGCTGTCGGTGTGACGCTGTTCGAACGCGAGGCGCACTCGATCAGGGCGGCCGGCGCCGCCGTGATGATCGCCGAACGCGGTGGCGAGCTGCTCGCGGCCTTCGACGGGTTCGAGCACGAGGTGAAGGCGATGGTGCAGGGTCTGCGGGGCCGCCTGCGGATCGGGACGTTCCCCACCGCCAGCGCACGCGTGGTCCCCAAGGCGCTGGCGATGCTGACGGCCGCCCTGCCGGACGCCGAGATCCGCCTGGACGAGGCCGAGCCGGACGACGTGCTGCCGCTCGTGCTGACCGGTGAGCTCGACCTGGCGCTCGTCTACGCCTACGACCTCGTGCCGCGGACGTGGCCGGAGGAGCTGACCGTGGTGCCGTTGCTGGACGAGTCGCTCCTGGTCCTGGTGCCCGCCGAGCACCCGGCTGCGCGCAACGACGTCCGGCTCGAAGAACTCGGGGACGAGCGCTGGATCGCGTCGCGCGACGGCACCGCGGGGGCCACCTGCCTCACGCGGTTGTGCGCGGCGGCCGGGTTCGCGCCCAGAATCGCTTTCCGGAGCAACGACTACGAGGTCGTGCAGTCACTCGTGGCGGCGGGCGTCGGCGTCGCTCTCGTGCCCGCGCTCGGTTACAAGGCGCTGCCGGGTACGCACGTGATGCCGTTGCGCCACAAGCCTTTGCGCAGGCACGTGCACGTCGTCCACCGCACCGCGAACACGAACCCGCTGCTGAGCGATGCGGTAAGCGCTCTCCGTCAGGTGTGCGAAAACGCTGTGGGCGGCTACACGAGTCCGCCATGATGGGGAAATGGGGGAACTCAGCAGCGATGGGGCGCTGGCTGGGACGGAGGACTGGGGTTCACCGGATCAGCGTGCCCACATCAGACACTTGATCGTCTCCACCGAGCCGGGTGTCGAGGACGTCATCCTCGACACGCTCGACGACGCGGGTCCGGTGCGTCCACTGCTCTGCCGGGTGCTCGCCGAACGTGATCCCTACCGCGATCCGCGGTTCGCGCTCCGGCACTTCTACGCCGAGACCGACGGCCCGGTCCGCCGGTGGCTCGGCCAGGAGGTCTACCGCAGCCCGTGGGTGTGGCTGTACGGCATCACGAGGCTGCACCACGCGAAGCCGGTCGAGCGCATCACGCCGGACGCGACGCACTGGCTGGCCACCCGCCGCCAGATAGCCGTGACGGCCCTGGGCGACACCGCGGACCCGGCCGCACTGCCACCGGTCATCGGGCGCCTGCGCGACTCGAAGTGGTGGGTCCGCACGGAGGCGGCGGCAGCGGTCCGCCGGTTGGCGCGGTCGGGTGTCCAGGTCACGAGCGCGTCCGAGGCGCTGCTCAGGTGCCTGCACCACGAGCGCCAGGAGGTGATCGAGCAGGCAGCCGCCGCGCTGGCGCTCCCGGCGCTGCGCGATCGGCTGGTGTGGTCGCGCGCCGTGCTGATGCCGCTGGCCGGCGCCGTCGTCGACAACGCGCTCGACGGTGTGGTCGCGCCGCTCGCACCGCTCTGGCCCGGGGGGATCTGACGCCCGCACGATCTCGTTCGGCGGGAGCGCCTGGTCACTCGCCGGTCTGGCCGTCCGCGAGCTCGCGGAGCAGGTCCAGGTGCCCCACGTGCCGCGCGGTCTCCTGGGTCACGTGCGCCAGGATCCAGCGCACGGTCCGCTCGCCGTCCGCGGCGGCGTCGTCGGGCCTGCGCTGTCGCAGTGCCTCCGCGTTGGCCCACTCCTCGCGGTACGCCCGGATCAACGACTCGGGGGTGTCGTCGCCGGTGAGGTCCCAGGACGGGTCCGGGTCGCCCTTCCACAGCGACGGCAGCTCCAGCCCCGCGCCCGCGATGCAGAGCCAGTAGCGCTCCACCGCGACGAGGTGCTTGAGCACACCGAGCACCGTCAGCCGCGGCGAGGTCGCGACGGGTGCCGCCGCGGCCTGGTCGCGGGTCAGCCCCTCGGTCTTCATCACGGCGGTCTTGCGCAGGAAGTCCAGGAACTCCCAGGCGAGGACACCTTCGTCTGCGGCGCGTTTCGCGGGCCAGGTTCTGCTCACGGGGCGAGTTTGTCAGCCTCAGTAGTACCGGCGCAGCTTCGGCCAGACCTCTTCCCAGGAGTCGGCCGGTGCCGTGCACGCCCACATCTCCGTGCCGTCCTCTTCGTTCTCGACGACGTTGTGGTGCCTGGCAACGCGCTCGCAGTCCGTGAACAGCGGGGAGTTGAAGCCGACGAGGAACACCTTCTCGCCCGGCGTTCTGGGCGGTCCCCAGTCGTAGAAGGACATGTGGCCGGAGTGCACGGGAATGCGCGTGTAGGTCTCGATCGCACCGGCTTGGCCGTAGTTGCGGGTGATGACGACGGGGTGGCCGTTCTGCGCCCACGCCTTCGCGACGGTGTCGGTGAACTCGCGCCAGCCGACCTGCTCGCCCTGTTCGGGGTTGACGGCGAGGATGGGGCCGATGGTGCTCGGCGGCAGGATCGGCAGCGAGCCGACCAGTGCGGGGACGACGCTCAGCGCCACGAGCACACCGCCGAGCGCCCTGCGCCGCAGAAGCCATTCCTGGGTCTGGCGGGCACCTGCGGCCATCAGGACGAGCAGGAGCGGCACGGCGTAGTAGGGCTTGCCGCCGGCGATCAGGCACAGCACGCACAGGACCGGGTAGGCGAGTGCCAGCGAACGAAGAGTTCGGTCGCGCCAGAGGTTGCGGAAGCCGGCCACCCACACCGGCACCAGGAGCGGTGACAGCATGACCAGCTGCATGGGCAGGAACAGGACGCGGTTCTCGGTGCCGTCGTCCTCGCTGATGCTGCGGGCCACCGTCAGCAACGGGAAGTCATGGACCACCTGCCACGCCACCACGGGCGCGGCGATCAGGAGGGTCAGCGCCGCACCGGCGGGGAGCCACCAGGTGCGCAGGACGTCGCGCGGGCCGACGGCGATCAGTGCGGTCATCATCGCCGCCAGCAGCAACAGCAGCAGCCACTTGTTGGCCAGACCGATGCCCGCCGTGGCACCGAGGGCGAGCCACCAGCGTCCGTCACCGGTCTTCAGCAGCCTCACCGCGAAGTAGCCGATGAGCACCCAGACCAGCAGGTCGACCGACGACGTGGAGAGCATGTGGGCCACGGCGAGGACGAAGGTCGACGTGGCGGAAGCGGCGGCGGCGAACACCGCGCCGCCGCCGAGCTCCTTCGCGACGAGGGCGACCACGACTGTCGTCGCCAGTGCGAGAAGTGTTGCCACGACGCGGAGACCGGCCGGTGTCTCGCCGAAGAGCCCGGTCGCGGCGCGGGCGAGCATCGGCGTGATCGGCGGCTGGTCGACGTAGCCCCACGCGGGGTGCTTGCCCGCCGCGATGAAGTAGAGCTCGTCCCGGTGGAAGCCGTACCGCCCGGACAACGCGGTCAGCACCACCGCCTGCACGGCGAGCACGATCCCCAGCCCACGTCCCATGGATGGACGGTACTCAGCGGGGACCTGGTCAGGTGGCGTTCTTCCGGTACCACCGCGGAGAGGTGGTGATCGGCGGATCGAGGTGCGCCTCGACCACGACCATGGCCGGTCCGGCGGAACGCGCCAGCGCGTCCGCGAGCCCGTCGAAGCCCTTGAGGGTGACCGCCGGGACGCCGAAGCTCTCCGCCAGCTTCGCGAAGTCCGGCCGCGCCAGGTCCACACCGGTGATCGCGTGCCCGGCGACCCGCTGGTCGTAGCGCAGCATCCCGTAGCCGCCGTCGTCGACGAGGACGACCGTCAACGGCAGCTCCTCCTGCCTGAGCGTCGCGAGGTCCCCGCACGCGAACAGGAAACCGCCGTCGCCCACCACCGCGATCGTCCGGTGTGCGACGGCCGCGCCGATCGCCGCCGGGAAGCCGAAGCCGAGCGTGCCCCAGCCGAC
>JASLAV010000762.1 GCA_030146905.1 Lentzea sp.
ACATCGCGGCCGCCGCGAAGCCGTTGCTCGACCTGCTTGCCGCCCGTGGTCTGCTCACGAACGAAAGGGAACCCTCATGACCATCTCCGTCGCCCCGATGAAGGCCGCCGAGGGAGACCGCATCGGCTGGACGACCGAGGAAGCGGGCATCGGCGCTCTGAGCACCGAACGCGGCAACCTGCCCCTGGAGCGCCTCGACGTGCGGGCCGTGGTCACCGGGCTCGTCGGCCGCGTCGTGCTCACGACCGGCTTCGTGAACACCCACGACACCGCCCTCGAAGCCACGTACGTGTTCCCCCTGCCCGACCGCGCCGCCGTCACCGGCATGAAGATGACCGCGGCCGACCGCACCGTCGAGGCCGAGCTGCAGGAACGCGGCGCCGCCCGCCAGGTCTACGACGACGCGATCGCGGCCGGTAAGAGAGCCTCCATCGTCGAGGAGGAACGGCCGGACGTCTTCACCATGCGGGTCGGCAACATCCCGCCGGGCGAACGGGTCACCGTCGAGCTGAGCCTCGTCGGGCCGCTGGTGTTCGAGGACGGCGCGGCGACGTTCCGGTTCCCGCTCGTGGTGGCGCCCCGGTACATCCCCGGCAAGCCGCTCGAAGGGCCGTCCGTCGGCGACGGGCACGCCGAGGACACCGACGTCGTGCCGGACGCCTCGCGGATCACGCCGCCGGTGCTGCTGCCCGGCTTCCCGAACCCGGTGCGGCTCTCGATCGGCGTGGAGATCGATCCGGCAGGCCTGGAGCTCGGCGAGGTGCGGTCGAGCCTGCACACCGCGGTCACCGAGGGCCGCACCGTGACCGTCGTGCCGGGGGAGCGGGTCGACCGCGACTTCATCTTGCGCCTGGCGTACGCGTGGGCCGGTTCCGCGGCCGTCTGCGTGCCCGACCAGGACGACTCCGGTGAGGGCACCTACCAGGTGACCGTCCTGCCGCCCGACCTCTCCACCCCGGTCCGCCCGCGCGACGTCGTGCTGCTGCTCGACCGGTCCGGCAGCATGTCCGGCTGGAAGATGGTCGCCGCCCGGCGCGCCGCGGCCCGCATCGTCGACACGCTGACCGCGGACGACACGTTCTCCGTCATCACCTTCGACGACCGCCTGGAGCGGCCCGACCTGGGCACGGGGCTCGTGTCCGGCACCGACCGCCACCGCTTCCGCGCCGTCGAGCACCTGGCCGCGATCCGGGCACGCGGCGGGACCGAGATGTTCGAGCCGCTGCGGGAGGGGCTGACGCTGCTCGCCGACGTGACCGCCGAGCGCGACCCGGTCCTGGTGCTGGTCACGGACGGGCAGGTCGGCAACGAGGACCAGATCCTGCGCGACATCGCACCGCTCGTCAACCGGACGAGGGTGCACGCCGTCGGCATCGACACGGCCGTCAACGCGGGCTTCCTCGGCAGGCTGGCCGCCGCGGGCGCCGGCCGGTGCGAGCTCGTCGAGAGCGAGGACCGCCTGGACGAGGCCATGACGCACATCCAGCGCCGGATCGGCGCGCCGCTGGTCACCGACGTGGTCGTGTCACCGGAGTCGCGCCTGCCCAGGCAACCTTCCGCCCTCTACCCCGGTGTGCCGCTGGTCGCACTCGGCCGCTACAGCGGACAGGCGCCCGAGACGATCACCGTGCGCGGCAGGACCAGGAACGGTGCCGACTGGCACGAGACCGTCACCGTGCGGGAGCAGGACGAACCGGCGGTCAGGGCGCAGTGGGCCCGCGCCGCGCTGCGCGACCTCGAGGACCGGTACGCGACGGGCGACCGGTCGGTGGAGCACGAGATCGTGCGGACGTCGTTGAAGTTCGGCGTGCTGTGCCGCTTCACCGCGTTCGTCGCGGTGGACGACCGGGTCGTGTCCGACGGCGAGGTGCACCGCGTCGTGCAGCCGGTCGAGCGGCCGGCGGGGTGGGAGTTCGACGTGCCCCGGTTCGCCTCGGCCCCGATGGCGGGACCGATGGCCGCCGCCCCGATGGCCGCCGTCCCCCTGGCGGGCTTCGCCGGGGCGCCGGGCGGCGCGTTCGGCGCACCTCCGCCCCCTGCCGCGCCGCGTGCGTCCGGGGGACGTACCCGTGCAGGCGGTGGACCCGAATCAGCGCCGAGGCGGATGCCTGTCTCCGGCTCTCTTCCCGACGACATGACGGAGCTGCGCGAGATCGTCGCGCTGGAGGTGCGGCGCCTGGATGAGGCGGCCGGAAAGCCCGGCTGGGAACGCCGTGACCTCCTCGCCGACCTCGCCAGCAGGCTCGGCATCCTCGTCGCCGGCAGGCGGGACGCCGCCAGCGAACCGCTGCGCCGCCTGGTCGGGGAGCTCACCGCGGACGGGGACGTCGACCTGCTGTGGGCGCGGGCCCGTGAGGTGCTGGAGGAGTTCGCGGGAAAGCCTGCCGGGAAGCCCGCCGCGCAGGAACGGCGCCGGAGCTTCTGGCGCTGAACCCGGCAGGAACCTGAGCGAGGTCGGAATGGACCCGGCGGGCGGTACGCCGCCGGCCGGGGAACCGGGACGATGGTGGCGTGCGATCCGACCGCGAGACCGTCTCCGAAGCCCTCACCGCGAGCACCAGCCGAGCCGTGCACCTGGTGACCGGCGTGGCCGT
>JASLAV010000767.1 GCA_030146905.1 Lentzea sp.
CAGGGCCAGCGCGTGGCCGTCGCCGGTGTACTCCCAGGAGTTCGAGGTGACCTTGAACGACTTGCCGATGCCGCCGGTCGCGAGGATCACCGCGGGTGCCTCGAACTGCACGAACCGGCCGGACTCGCGCCAGTAGCCGAACGCGCCGGCGATCCGCTCGCCGTCCTTGGCGAGCTCGGTGACGGTGAACTCCTGGAACACCCGCAGGCGTGCGTCGTAGTCGCCGAACTCCTTGAAGTCCTCCTGCTGCAACGACACGATCTTCTGCTGCAGCGTGCGGATCAGTTCGAGACCGGTGCGGTCACCGACGTGCGCGAGGCGCGGGTACTCGTGGCCACCGAAGTTGCGCTGCGAGATGCGGCCGTCCTTGGTGCGGTCGAACAGCGCGCCGTAGGTCTCGAGCTCCCAGACCCGTTGCGGCGCCTCCTGCGCGTGCAGCTCCGCCATCCGCCAGTTGTTGAGGAACTTGCCGCCGCGCATGGTGTCGCGGAAGTGGACCTGCCAGTTGTCGTTCTCGTTCGCGTTGCCCATGGCCGCGGCGATGCCGCCCTCGGCCATGACGGTGTGTGCCTTGCCGAACAACGACTTGCAGAGAACGGCGGTGCGCAGGCCGTGCTCACGGGCCTCGATCGCGGCACGCAGACCGGCACCACCCGCGCCGATCACGAGAACGTCGAACGAATGCCTTTCCAGCTCGGGCAAAACCACTCCTTAGTTGATGAAGCGGAGGTCGGAGATCGTTCCCGAGGCGACCAGCGCGACGTAGAGGTCGGTGAGGCAGACGAAGATCAGCGACGCCCACGCCAGCTGCATGTGCCGGTTGTTCAGCTTCGAGATCTGGGTCCACGCCCAGTACCGGACGGGGTGCTTGGAGAAGTGCTTGAGCCGTCCGCCCGCGATGTGGCGGCACGAGTGGCACGACAGCGTGTACGCGGCGAGCAGGCCGACGTTGACGAGCAGGATGATGTTGCCCAGCCCGAGACCGGTGCCGAACGCGAGGACCGCGTCGTAGATGTTGATCAGCAGCAGGAGCGAGGCCGCGTAGAAGAAGTAGCGGTGCAGGTTCTGCGCGATCAACGGGAACCGCGTCTCGCCGGTGTACTTGCTGTGCGGCTCGGCCACGGCGCACGCGGGCGGTGACGCCCAGGCTGCCCGGTAGTAGGCCTTGCGGTAGTAGTAGCAGGTGATCCGGAATCCCAGCAGGAACGGGATGATCAGCAGCGGCGGGGTGAGGAAGCCCGGCAGCGCCGGGAACCACTGGCCGAAGTGGGAAGCCGCGGGGATGCACTCCTCGGTGAGGCACGGCGAGTACATCGGTGTGAGGTAGTGGTACTGGTCGACCCAGTAGAAGTCCCCCTGGAACGTGCGGAACGCCGCGTAGATCGAGATGAGCAGCAGGCCGACGAACGTCGTCAGCGGCGGCAACCACCATCGGTCCGTGCGCAGAGTCCTGGCGGCGATCTCTGCCCTCGCCATCGGTCACCTTTCTGGGGTCCACGTCGTTGTGGAGGAACGACCACGGCCCCCGCGTCAGGCGGGGGCCGTGTGATCAGCTCTGATCAGGTCCGGTTGCGGTAGCCACCGAGTCCTTCGTCGTCCGCGTCCTTCCACAGCGACTCGTCGTAAGGCGTGTCTGGCACGACCACGACCTCGCGTTCCAGCAGAGGCGCTTCGCGCTGCCGCGGGGTGCTGAGGTCGACGAGGTCGGCGGCGTCGATGTCCATGCGTTCTACGTCGTTGGCAAGGCGTTGAACGGGAGCCACGTCGCCGTACCTGGCGCGCAGCGCGCTGACCGCGTGCCGCATCTGCCCGATGACCCGGCGCAGCTCGACGATCTCCGTGGAGTTCATGGGACACCTCCGTTCCAAGGTCGTGCCCCGCACTCTGCCCAATCTCAAGCCATGTGACAAGGACCACACGCCAAGATTCGACACTGGATTCCTCCCAGCTACTGAATCGTTTTTGTGTCGACGACCAGCCATGACTTACTGTGTGTGGCGTCACGCCCGTCCGTGGGACGCCACCGTTGTCGTCTCGTAAGGGCCCCACCACGGCCCGTGATGACCCGGAGACCTTCATGACCGAACTGCACCCCGTTCTGACAGAGGTGACACGCAGGATCGCCGCCCGCAGCGCGGACTCCCGCCGCGTGTACCTCGAACGTGTGGCCGCGGCCGCGCAGGACGGCACGTCCCGGTCCGGCTTCGCGTGCAGCAACCTGGCGCACGGCTTCGCCGGCATCACCGGTGGCGACAAGGCCGCGTTGCGGGCGCTGCGCAAGTCCAACGTCGCGATCGTGTCGTCCTACAACGACATGCTGTCGGCCCACCAGCCGTTCCAGGAGTACCCGGCCTGGATCAAGGACGCGGTCCGCGCCGTCGGCGGTGTGTCCCAGTTCGCGGGCGGTGTGCCCGCCATGTGCGACGGCATCACCCAGGGCCGTGACGGCATGGAGCTGTCGCTGTTCAGCCGCGACGTCATCGCCATGTCGACGGGCGTGGCGCTGTCGCACGAGATGTTCGACGCCGCCGTGCTGCTGGGCGTGTGCGACAAGATCGTGCCGGGCCTGCTGATCGGCGCGCTGTCGTTCGGCCACCTGCCGTCGATCCTGGTTCCCGCCGGCCCGATGTCGTCGGGCCTGTCGAACAAGGAGAAGGCCCGCGTCCGCCAGCTGTACGCGGAGGGCAAGGCGTCGCGCGACGACCTGCTGGAGGCCGAGGCCGCCTCGTACCACTCCCCCGGCACCTGCACGTTCTACGGCACCGCGAACTCGAACCAGATGGTCGTCGAGGTCATGGGCCTGCACCTGCCCGGCGCGTCGTTCGTGCCGCCGGGAACCTCGCTGCGCCGGGCGCTGACCGAGCACGCGGGCCGCCGCGCCGTCGAGATGGCCAAGGGCGAGGGCTACACCCCGATCGCGCACATCGTCGACGAGAAGGCCGTGGTCAACGGCGTCGTCGCCCTGCTGGCGACCGGTGGCTCCACGAACCACACGATGCACCTGGTGGCCATCGCCGCCGCCGCGGGCATCGAGCTGAGCTGGGACGACTTCTCCGAGCTGTCCGCGATCGTGCCGCTGATCGCGCGGGTCTACCCGAACGGCGGCGC
>JASLAV010000356.1 GCA_030146905.1 Lentzea sp.
GGGAACGGCCCGCGCTGCGGGTCCGGCAGCCAGTGGTCGCCCCCGAGCACCAACGCCCCGGTGGGACCGCGCAACGCCGGGGCCAGCGCGCCCACCGACCCGTCCGGCCGGTACCCGACGCCGAGCAGCATCCCGTCGAACACCTGCCGCCGCCACGTCGTCACCGCGCCGCCCAGCGGGTCCGTACCCCGGCACAGCGCCCGCCACCGCCCGTCCAGGCCGCCGGCCAGCTTCGCCAGCGACGCGTGCGGCACCACGGCAGGGAACGCCCGCGGGTAGGCCCACTGCAGCTGCGACCCCGCCGTCACCAGCCCGACCCGCTCGCGGTCGTGCGCGGGCAGTTCCTCCAGAAGCCGCGCCGCCGCGACGGCGACGAGCAGCGAGCCCTGCGAATGTCCACAGAGGACCACGCGGGTGCCGGGGTCGCGCAGGTGGTCCTGGGCGCGCGCGACCAGTTCCGGCACGACCTTCAGCGCGTAGCAGGGCGGCACGATCGGGTGCGCCTCCCGCGGCCAGAACTGCGCGATGTCCGCGATGATCCCGAGGCGTCGCCCCGACTCCGGCTGCCGCGCGGCCAGGTAGACGGCCCGCAGCAACGACACCGCCAGCAGGCCGAGCACGCCGACGCCGAGCGCCGAGAGCGGCGAGAGCCACGTGGCGGGCGACACGTTGTGCACCCGCAGCATCGTGGCCACCACGGCGCCGACCACCAGCACGGACGCGATGATCAGGATCAGGTGGTGGCCGTGGTTGCGCTCCCAGCGCGCCCACCACCACGCCCGCGTCGCGGCTCGCAGGTCGCGCATCCGGCCGGAGTGCAGCAGTGACGCCTCACGCGCCCACACCTTGCCCTTGCGGAACGCCCGCCACCGCACGGCGCCGGTGAACGACGCCACCGCGAACGTGCTCAACAGCCCCAGCGCACCCGCCACGCCCCACAGCAGGGTGATGTACTGGTAGCCGTCGGGCAGGTGCAGTTGGCTGCCCAGCGCCTTGCGCACCGGCAGGGCGACCCCGGCACCGAACCCGCCGCCGAGCAGTCCCGCGATCGCCAGCACCGGCGCGGCGAACCAGCCGCCGGCCCACGGCCTCAGCTCGCGCGGCATCGCCTTCCAGGCACCGCGCGCCAGCAGCGCGGCGGGCACCAGGAGGAGTCCGAACAGCACCAGCACGAACGCCATCAGCAACGCCACGACCTGCACGGTCACGTCCGCGCCCGGCACCCTCGTCGGCAGCTGCTCCACCAGTGCCAGCGTCGCGACCACCAGCAGCACCGACAGCGCCAGCAGCACCCGGCGCGGTGTGCGGCTCAACGCCGCCCGCAGCCACCGCCCGCCGCGGTGGGGAGCGCCGCCCGTCGGGTCGTCGAGCAGCAACACGCCGAGCACCGACACGCTGATGAACACCATGGAGACGGTCCACGCCGCCGTGATCGCCACGCCCATGCCGCCGCCGGCCGCGAGCTGCTTCAGCGGTCCGCCCAGCACGATCAGCGACGCCACCGCCAGTGCCGCCACGACGTGCAGCGACCGCAGCGCGGGGGTGTCCGGATCGGTCGCGACGTGGGCGCCGGGCAACCCGGACGCGGGCTGCTGCTCCTTCTCCTCCGCGTCGGCGATCTCCCTGCGCTCGATCCGCCAGTCGACGTGCGACACCCGCCGCATCACCGCGACCACCGCGACGATCGGCAGCAGCCCCAGGAACGTCCGGAACCACGGGAACGTGCGCACGTCGTCCGAGATGCTGGTCAGGCACCGCGTGCCGGGCTCCAGGCACTGGGCGGCGAGCAGGTCGAGGCTGACCACGGAGATCTGCGCGACCAGCAGCACCGTCAGGAGCAGGGCGAACACCCGCAGCAGCGACCGCAGGCCGATCCCGAGCAGGTGGGCGGGCAGGTTCCGCTCCGGAACGGGCGGCAGCATCCAGTGCGCGACGTTCGCGATGCTGAACGGGAAGAGCAACGCCCAGGTGGCCTTGGCCACACCTCCGGACGTCATGCCGCCCCAGAGGTACCCCTCGACGACGCGGGGGGTCGGCCGTCCCTCGGTCTGCAGCACGGGGCCGGGAGCCGGCCTGCGAAGTCTGTCGGCGGGACGCACGATGCGCCCCAGCCCGTCTCCCGCGACGTCCACGGCCGCGACGGCGTCGACGAGCGTCTGCGGAGTCGTCCCCTGCACACCGTGCACCCGCAGTTCGACGACACGTGTGTCCGGGCCGGCAATCAACACCCGAGACCTCCCTCACCCAGCGTGGGGGTCATAGTGGTGCATGAATGGGCGGTATGGTCGGACGACACCCGCTCTGAAGTGGCTTGGAGGACTTCGCACATGACCTCGGACCGGTTGCAGACCCGCAACGGCATCGACTTCGCAGTGGCCGATCTGTCGCTGCACGAGTTCGGTCGCAAGGAGATCCGCCTGGCCGAGCACGAGATGCCCGGCCTGATGGCTTTCCGCCGCGAGTACTCCGGGGTGTTCCCGCTCAAGGGCGCGCGCATCTCCGGGTCGCTGCACATGACGATCCAGACCGCTGTGCTCATCGAGACCCTGGTCGACCTG
>JASLAV010000875.1 GCA_030146905.1 Lentzea sp.
GCCGCCGTTGCGCCCGCGGTCAACGGGGCCGCCGCCGCAACCGCCCCGACGGCATTCGCACCCGCGGCAGCACCCGCTCCCGCAGCGGCGCCCGCGCCCGTGGCGAACACCACACCCGAAGCTTCAGCGCCCGGTGCCGAAGCGCCCGTCCCCACGGCACCCACCGGCTCCACCGCGGCCAAGCCGAAGCAGCCGCCCGCGCCGCGCAGCCGGTTGCGCCGGATCGCGCGCCGCATCGTCGGCCCCAACCTGCTCACCAAGAGGGGCTGAGCCGGAACCGCCGTCCGCCCCGTGCCGACTACGCGCTCTGCGCCCGCGCGTACAGGCCACCGGACCGGAGCAGTTCGTCGTGCGAGCCGATCTCCTCGATCCGCCCGTCCTCCATCACCACGATGCGGTCGGCGTTGCGGATCGTGGACAGCCGGTGCGCCACCACGAACACCGTGCGGCCGTGCACCAGTCGGGCCAGCGCCTGCTGCACCAGCGCCTCGGACTTGTTGTCCAGCGCGGAGGTCGCCTCGTCCAGCACCAGCACGCGCGGGTCGCGGATCAGCGCCCTGGCGATGGCCAGCCGCTGCTTCTGCCCGCCGGACAGCCGCGCGCCGCGCTCGCCGACCACGGTGTCCAGCCCGGTCGGCAGCTTGTCGATGAACTCCAGCGCGTTGGCGTCGGCCAGCGCCTGCCGCACCACGTCCTCGGACACGTCGTCCAGGCCGTAGGTGACGTTGTCCCGGATCGTGCCCTCGAACAGGATCGACTCCTGCGGCACCACCGACACGAACCGCCGGTAGCTGCGCAGGTCCAACGTCTCCATGTCGACGCCGTCGAGCAGGATGCGACCCTCCGTCGGCCGCAGGAAGCCGATGACCAGGTTCAGCGCCGTCGACTTGCCCGCGCCGGACGCGCCGACCAGCGCGATCGTCTCCCCCGGCCGCACGTCGAGGTCGAAGTCCGCGACCGAGTTCCGCGCGGACTCCGGGTAGGCGAACCCGACGTCCTCGAACCGCACGCCGCCGTGCACGACGTCGACCTGCGCCTTGCCCGCGTTGTGCTCCAGGTCGGGCGCCTCCAGCACCTCGCCGAGCGAGCGCACCGACTCCAACCCCTTGCTGATCAACGGCGTCAGGCTCATCAACGTGGTGACCGCGCCGGTCAGGGAGGCGAAGTAGGCGCTGAGCATGACCACGTCACCGGGCGTGACGGAGAGCCAACCGTGGTAGGCGGCCAGGGCGGAGCCCGCGAGGCAGCCGACGCCGAGCGCGTTGAGCGTGATCCAGGCCAGCGCGCCGAAGCGGACGTTGAGGCCGTCCAGCTTCATGCCGGCGGCGAAGACCTGGCGCAGCGTGCCGTCCATGCGGTTGAGGGCGGTGCTCTCCAGGCCGTGCGCGCGGGTGATCGGGATGAGCGTGGTCATCTCGCCGACCCGGGACGACAGCTGCTCGACCTCCTGCCGGAACGACTCGTTGTACGCGCGCAGCCTGCCGCGCAGCCACATCACCAGCACCGCCGCGGCGGGCACGACGAGCAGGAACACCGGCAGGAACGCGGGCGCGGTCAACCCGATCACGACCAGCGCGCCGCTCAACGTCGCCAACGCCGACAGGCCCTGGTCACCGACCTGCTGGGTGGACGTCTCGATGCTCTCGACGTCCCGGATGACCTTGGTCTGCAGCACGCCCGCGCGGACCCGCGCGTGGTAGCCGATGGACCGCTGCTGCATGCGCCGGCTCAGCGCCGACCGCATCCGCATGCCCATCCGGCGCGCGCTGCCGTACCACCAGCGCGTGTAGAGGACCGCGAACGGGTAGTTCAGCACCAGCGTGACCAGCAGCAACCCCGCGCCGAGCCAGATGCCGACGACCGGCTTGCGCTCCACGACGACGTCGATGACGTAGGCGGTGATGACCGGGGTGAGCCAGGTGGGGCTGTGCTTGACGAAGAACGCGCCGGCGCCGAGGCCGAGCTTCGCGCGGTCCTCGCGGAAGAGGTAGAGGAGGGTGCGGACGGGGTGCTCGCCGCGGTAGCGGTGGTCGAGCGGACCGTGGGGCATGGTGCGGGGGCTCCTGCGAACGGTGGGGGTCACGAGACACCCACACCGCGCCGTGTGGGGAGCGCTCCCACATCGTAGGTGGCCGATCCACCGCATCCGCCCTGGCCGGGCTGGCGGAGACGCCCCGTCCGACAGATCGCCGTTGCCCGTCAAGAGCTGCACTTGTACAGTATCTTGTACAAGTCGGGAGGACCTATGAAGACGATGACCTACTCGGAGTCCCGCGCGAAGTACGCGGAGACCCTGGACTCGGTGATCAACGATCGCGAAGAGGTCGTCATCACCAGGGCAGGGCACGAACCGGTCGTGATCGTGTCGCTGGACGACTACCAGTCACTCAAGGAAACCGCCTACCTGCTGCGGAACCCGGAGAACGCCCGGCGGCTGCTCAACGCCATCGAGCAGCTGGAATCCGGCGGCGGGACGCTGGGTGAGCTTGCTGAATGAAGCTCGTTTGGGCCGAACACGCGTGGGATGACTACCTCTGGTGGCAGACCGAGGACCGCAAGATCCTCAGGCGCATCAACGAGTTGATCAAAGATGTCGTGTGCAACGGCAACGAGGGCATCGGGAAGCCCGAGCCGTTGAAGCACGGCTTCCAGGGATATTGGTCGCGTCGGATCACCGATGAGCACCGTCTGGTGTACAAGATCGAGGGCGACGAGATCAGGATCGCCGCCTGCCGCTACCACTACGTGAAGTGATGGCGACAGGCTCGGCCGGAGGGTGGGGACCGGTCAAGCGCAGCGTCCACCAAGGCGGGTGGTCCACCGCATCCGCCCTGGCCGGGGCGGGTGTCGTGGGACACCCGCCCCGGGTCGGTCAGTAGCCGAACACCAGCCGGTAGGCGATCTCCGGGTCGAACGTGCCCGCGGGCGTGTTCGGCGCGGTGCCGCAGTTGCCGTCGGAGTCGCCGGGGACCTTCACCCACAGCAGCATCTCGGCGCCGCCGCCGGTCTGGGCGGTCACGCCGAGCTTGCGCTGACCGGGGTTGCACCACTCGCCGTTGGACCCGTTGCCGTTGCGGCTGGTGTCGACGACGAACGCCTTGGTGTACCCGGGCAGGGAGCCGTTCACGGAGTTGCCGTACGACACCGACTCGGCGGTCGGGTGGTAGTTGGAGACGTTGATCGCGAAACCGCGGACGTTGCGCACGCCGGCCGCGTCCAACCGGCCCGCCATGGTGTTCGCGGGCACCCAGCGGGCGTTGCCCGCGTCCAGGTAGGCCCACGTGTTGGGCGCGCGGTCGCGGAACTGCTCGGTGGCGTAGCGGATCATCGCGTTGCGGGCGGTGACGGCGTCGGGCGCCATGCAGTTGAAGTCGGCCAGCGAGTCCGGCTCGATGACCACGACGGCGGGCCGCGCGCCGATGGCCGACGCGAAGTTCGAGATCCACGCCCGGTAGGCCTCGGGCGATCCCGCGCCGCCGCCGGAGTGGCCGCCGCACGCGTCCCGGCCGGGGATGTTGTAGGCGACGAGGACCGGCAGCTTGTCGGCCGCGTCGGCGGCGGCCACGTAGTTGCCGACGGCCGTGCGGATGTCACCGCTCCAGCTGCCGAACCACCGCGCCATCGGCTTGGTGGAGAGGTTCGACCTGATGGCCGCCGTGCGGCCGTCGTTGGGGTTGTTGCGGACCCACGCAGCGGGGTTCGAGTCGGGGTCGACGTAGAAACCGCTGGTCATGCCGATCGGACTGGCGGCGTTCGCCTGGCCCGGGACGACCAGTGCTGCGAGCAGGGCGAGCACTGTCGCGGTCAAGCGCATTGACGGTCCTTCCGCTCGAGGAACGTGACGGCGGTTCACCGATCAAAGCAGCTTGGCGCGCATTCCGAGAAGCAGGTCCAGGACCTTGTCGACCTGCATCACGGCCACGTCGTCGTCAGGCAGCGGCTCTCCCACGACTCGCCGGCTCACCGAGCTCCAACGCGCTCGACCGGGCTCGGCGCCACCGACCCTCTTGGCCGCCAACGCCATGATGGTCTTCGTCTCCTCACGCCGCCCTCGGTAGAGATCCGGATCATGCAGCTCCGGAACGCTCTCGAAACCGCCGGCCGGAGGTAGGCCAGGGCCAACGAAGCGCGAGGGTCGAGCCGGTACGACTTCGGACGCACGGCAGCAGATGGCGGAGCACGTCACCCAGCCGTTCCTCGTCCGACTCGGCCGCCCTGAGCACGACCAAGTTGTCGAAGATCCGCTCGTACAGCGCGGACTTGGACGTGCCGCGATCGAGCCCGGTCGACAGGGGTCCACCGCGTAGAGGGCGAGCATCAGCAGCAGCAACGGCCGGCTGACGAGGTCCGGCTGGTGCAGCGCCTCGTCCGGTGTCAGCTCCCGGACCCGCCCGGCCGCGATGGCGGGCGCGTTCGCCTCCCGCCAGACCCGCAGCCACGCCCTGATCCGCGACTCGTCGAACTCCTCCAGCTTCACCACCGCGACGCCCTCGGGGATGTCGACCCGGTCGGCGACGACGGTCCGCGAGGTCACGACGAACACGACCGGCCGGTGCTGCTCCGCCTCGATCCGCTGGAACTCCACCACCTGCTGGAGGTAGCCGCCGCGGTCGTGGCGGGCGGCTCGGAGCAGCTCGTCCAGGCCGTCCAGGAGCACGACGCGGACGGTGCCGGCGCTCTGGTCGGTCAGCTCGTGCCACCGGACGCGGCGGTTCGTGGACAGGTCGAGCGCCCGCTGCACCTGGCCGGTGATCGGCGTGTTGGCCGACGTTGCGCAGCGGGACGCGGACCACGGTGCAGTCGGCGGCGGGCATGCGTGCCGCGAGCACTTTCGTCAGCAGCGACTTCCCCGCGCCGGGGTGGCCGAGCACGAGCACGGGCAGGCGCGTCGCGTCCGGTGACCAGGCCGAGCAGCGCCTCCACCCGGGCGAGGGCGTCGCCCTGCGCCGCGAGCGCGTCCTGGACCGGACCGGTGGCCGACCGCGTCGCCGCGTGCTCACCGAGCATGGCCCGGATCAGGAACTCGGGCACCTGCGCGGCCAGGTCGAGGTACCGGGACTGGTACCGGTCGACCGTGCGTTGCGCGAGGACGCTGGCCGATCCCGGCGTGACGTCGTTCCAGTCGGCGAGGCCGTCCAGGAAGTCGCGCATCCGGACGGACAACTCCTGCGCCCATGAGCTCAGGTAGGCCGGGTTCTCGTAGAACCCGCGAGCGGGCGACGGGAGCGGGATCGCGGCGTTGAGGAGGAAGTCCACCGAACTGTCGGGCGTCGTGCCCGCGAC
>JASLAV010000881.1 GCA_030146905.1 Lentzea sp.
TCCAGGGTGGCGGCCATTTCCTCGCGGTCGTGTTCCGCGTGCTCCTCGCTCACGTGGGTCTGCATCGCGCTCACCGCCACCGCGATGAGCAGGTTGAGCACGGTGAACGTCGTGATCAGCAGGTAGCCGACGAAGAACACCCACGCGAGCGGCTTCTCCCGCATGACCTGGCGTGCGACTTCCGACCACGCCTCCCCGGTCATCACCTGGAACAGGGTGAACAAGGAGGCGCCGAGGTGCCCGAAGTACTCCGGCGCCACGGCGCTGAACAGCTTCGTGGCGATCACCGCGGAGACGTAGAGCACCAGTGCCAGCAGCGCGGTGATGGAGGCCATGCCCGGCAGCGCGGTGAGCAGCGCGGACACCACCCGGCGCATGCTGGGCACGACCGACACGAGCCGAAGCACCCGCAACACCCGCAACGCGCGCAGGACCGAGAACACCCCGGACGTCGGCAGCAGCGTGATCGCCACGACGATGGTGTCGAACCAGTTCCACGGATCGCGGAAGAAGTCCCGGCCGTAGGCGCCGAAGCGGAGCGCGAGCTCGACCACGAAGATCGCCAGCGCGAGACGGTCGATCGCGTGCAGCACGTCCCCGGTGGACGCGAGCAGCTCCGGCGAGGTCTCGGCTCCCAGCGTGACCGCGTTGACCAGGATCACCGCGGTGATCACCTTGTTGAACCACGGGGCGTCGACCAGGACGCGCAGACGATCACGGGGGATCAACGGGAACTCCTGGCAGAACGAGAAGCGGCAGTGGTCGAAGATCAACCTATCGGCTGAAGCGGCTCAAGAGATCGTTCGCCCGTTCAGCTGCGTTCGACGCGCGGTCGACTCGTGAGTCTTGAACGTGGTGTCGGGCAACGCGCTGAGGCCGTGCGGTGGCGTGATCGCCGGACTGGCGTCGATCGGGGTGGCGCCAGTGACGGACTCGAACAGGGCGCGCAAGATCGGTGTCGGCTGTGTCCGTCTGAGCCGTGAGCGCAGGTGGCCAACAGACGCGATTCGAGTTCACCGTGTGCCCGTACCTGGTTTCGTCGCGAGGACCCCGGCATCGCAGCACGCCGACACCGAGTTCATCGCCGGGAACATCTTCACGACACAGACGTTGCGCAACGCCTGGATGGCTACCAGTTCCACGATCGCTACCAGGTCGGCGCCAACAACACCTGCGGGAGGAACGCCCGCCGGATGTCCACCACCGCGAGAACGAGAAAGCCGGACTGATCGAGCGGCGCTGGTGGTCAGCGGCCGAACTACGCCAGTGCGCTGACAAGCTGCTCCCTGCTCATGTTCCCGATCTGCTCGACGAACTCCTTGCGGGAAGCCTCGGTACCACGCCGCTGAACCTGGTCGACCGACCGCGCTTTCAGCGCCTGTCGAGCCGACACTTCACCGAGGACTTTCCGCATAGTCGGTGGGGTTGTGTTCAAGCGCCTGAAGCGCACGTTCCAGCTGCTTCGCCATATCACCGCGGAGCAGTTGACGTGCCTGCTGAGTTGATACGGCAGTGACTTCGCTGATCTCAGCGCGGCCAGGAAATGCGCCACCTCGGGATCGCTGTGCGCCGACGCCAAGGCGTGGGGTGATGTACCTGAGCGCCGGCCGGTGGGTGTGGGTCAGTGGCCGCCGGTGAGCTCGCCGGTGAGTGAGCCGTGGATCTTGGCGCTGTGCGGGTTGAGTCCGATGATCTGCACGGTTTTGCCGCGTGCGGCGTACTTGGTGGTGATGGCGTCGAGCGCGGCGACCGAGGAGGCGTCCCAGATGTGGGCGGCGGCCAGATCGATGATCACGGTGCCGGGGTCGTTCGCGTAGTCGAACTGGTAGACCAGGTCATTGCTGGAGGCGAAGAACAGCTCACCGGTGACGGTGTAGACGACCTTGGTTCCTTCGGGGTCGCGGACGGGTTCCACGGTGGCGAGATGGGCGACGCGGCGGGCGAAGATGACCATCGCGGTGATGGAGCCCAGCACGACGCCGATGGCGAGGTTGTCGGTGGCGACCACGGCGGCGACGGTGACGACCATGACGGTGATCTCGCCGGTGGGCATCCGCTTGAGGGTGGCGGGGGCGACGGAGTGCCAGTCGAAGGTGCCGAACGCGACCAGGACCATCACCGCGACGAGGGCTGCCATCGGGATGTCGGAGACGATCGGCCCGAAGGAGATGCACAGGATCATGAGGAACACCCCGGCCAGGAACGTGGAGAGGCGGGTGCGGGCGCCGTTCTTCACGTTGATCATGGTCTGGCCGATCATGGCGCAGCCGCCCATGCCGCCGAAGATCCCGGTGACGACGTTGGCGATGCCCTGACCGATGGATTCACGGGTCTTGTTGGAGTGGGTGTCGGTGAGGTCGTCGACCAGTTTCGCGGTCATCAGCGACTCCATCAGCCCGACCAGGGCCAGCGCGAGCGCGTACGGGGCGATGATCTTCAGAGTGTCGAGGGTGAACGGCACGGCGGGCAGGCCGGGCACCGGCAGCGCGGAGGGCAGCGCGCCCTTGTCGCCCACGGTGGGCACCGCGATCCCGGCGCCGATGGTCAACGCGGTCAGCGCGATGATCGACACCAGCGGTGCGGGGACGACGGTGGTCAGCTTGGGCAGCGCGATCATGAGCACCAGGGCGCCTGCCACCAACGGGTAGACAACCCACGGGACGTCGATGAGCTCGGGGACCTGGGCCATGAAGATGAGGATGGCCAGGGCGTTGACGAAGCCGACCATCACCGAGCGGGGCACGAACCGCATCAGCTTCGCCACCCCGAGCCCGCCGAGCACGATCTGCATCAGCCCGCCCAGGATGACCGCGGCGACCAGGTAGGCCAGGCCGTGTTCACGGGTCAGCGGGGCGACCACCAGGGCGATGGCCCCGGTGGCGGCGGAGATCATCGCCGGACGGCCGCCGACGATCGAGATGACCACGGCCATCGTGAACGAGGCGAACAGCCCGACGCTCGGATCGACCCCGGCGATGATGGAGAACGAGATCGCCTCCGGGATCAGCGCCAGCGCCACGACAAGTCCAGCGAGGACCTCGGTGCGCAGCACCTTCGGGCTGCGCAGCCAGGTCGGGCGAGGCAGGGACCGCAGACGCGTGAGGGGCGAGGACGGGACGGGTGAGCTCAAGGATCAGCCTTCAACATGCTCGGCACGGTCCACGCCGAAGGCGGGCGTGCGGGGGACGAAACGGAACCCGGCTCGTATGCGCCGGATGGCGTGGGTGACCCGGCGCACGTCGTCACGGCCTCGTTCATGAGGGGACGGCAGCGTGAGCGGGGCGAGGGTGTGGTGGCCGTGTTACGGCGGGCAGGACACGGAACGGGGCTGGCGCGAGTGCACGCGGCATCCTCCTGTCCGGTCCGGTGACGGTGTCGGCAGGACGACGTCGTCCTGACCTGCGGGTGGGTAGGACTCACCATCAGCCGGTGAACCCTACCGTGCCGTCAAGGTAGGGATCGACGCGGGAAGGACATGATGTGGCCGAGGACACCGACCAGGCGGCCCCCGACGCGGGGGATGGCGCGAAGGCCGGGCAGGTGCACATCGGAGAGGTCGCTGCTCGCACCGAACTCTCGCTGCGCACGATCCGCCACTACGACGAGGTTGGTCTCGTGACCCCCTCCGCGCGCACCTCCGGCGGGTTCCGCCTCTACACCGCCGACGACATCGCCAGGCTGATGCTCATCCGCCGGATGAAGCCTCTCGGGTTCACCCTGGAGCAGATGCGGACCCTCCTCGCGGCGACCGACCGCCTCGACGCCGAGGGCACCGCGGATGCGCCCGGCCAGGACGAACGCGCCCGCTTGGTCGCAGTCGTGGCCGAGTTCGAGGCGGCGGCCCTGCATCGCTGCGAGGAACTGCGCGTGCAGTCCGCCCGCGCCCGTGAGTTCGCCGCCGAACTGGGTGCCCGGCTGCGTCCCATCTCACCCGCGTGACCGCGTGTCATTCGCCGGGGAAGCGAGAACCCGGATCCGGACGCTCGCAACGGCCCTTGCGGGGTGTGTCCGACATCGCGACGTGCCGTCGACCTGCACCCGACCATGGACTCAGGCGGTGTGCTCCTGATCCGCAGCGGCGAGCAGCGCTTCCACGAGGATCCGGTGCTCCTCCGCATTCCCAGGTTGGTGACAGGAACCGCGGAGGTCCGTGAGTCCTATGACGACGAATTGGGCCGGTTCCGCGTCGACGTCGAAGTGACCAATCGCCGGTTCGGGCCGCTTTTCGGCTATCACGGCACGTTCACCATTCCTGTGCCGAAGGTGACCCCGTGCCGGCCGAGGTCAGGCCGTTGCGGGAACACAGGACCGGTCTGCTGGCTCGTAGCGGATCTGGCCAGTCAACTGTCGGCGGAGCACGGCGTTCTTGTGCCGCAGCACGAGAAGCATGCTGTCAGCCTGCGGAGATGCGCTGTCACCTGCTGTGATGACTTTCCGAACGGCACAGGGCCGTCGGCGAGGCCTCAGCGGCTTGACTTGGCGTCGGAGTGGAGTCCTGCGGTGTGCGGTGAGTTCCTCACCGCGCGGAAGCAGTGCCGACCTCACCGCACCATCACGTCCGCGAGACGAAGCCCGCGAGGGCGGAGGACAGCTGGGTCCGCCGGCGCACGCCCAGCTTGCGGTAGATGCTCGTGAGGTGGAACTCGATCGTGCGCCGCGAAACGTTCAGCTTGTGCGCGATCTCGTCGTTCGAGTTCCCTTCGAGCACCAGACTGGCCACGCGGTACTCGTGCGGCGTCAGCGCGAGCGCGTTGGTCCGAGGATCAGGCGGCGCGACCTTCGTCGGTTCGGCGGGCTGCGGGACCTGCGGGCCGGGAGTGCCGCCGGAGATCAGGCCGGCGAGCCGCTCTCCCGGCTCCACGACGACGCCGCACTGCTCGCCGAGCGTTCTCGCCTCCGCGAAGTGTTGCCGTGCGGCGTTGCGTTGCCGCTTCCTCCACCGCGCGACAGCGAGTTCCAGCAGCACCTGTGCGTGCAGCATGCGTGCGGGTGAGTGCCGCAGCAGGGAGTCGGCCTCGGTCAGCCACGGAGCAGCGGCGGAACCGCCGGTCACGACGCCCACCGTCAGCAGCGCACGGCCGATGACCGTCGGTGCGCCCCACTCCCGTGCCAGCTCCAGCTCCTGCAACGCCAGGTCGAGCGCCGGCTTGCGCCGTCCGAGCCGGAGGTGCGCCAACGCCGCGTAGGACCGCCACGGGCGCAGAGCCGGGCTGTGCCGGCCCCATGCCTTGAACCGCTCACCGCACTCGAGTTGGTCGGCGAGCGCGCCCTCGCTGTCACCGAGTTCCATGCGCAACGCGCCCCTGGCGTGCAGTAGCGCGGTGTGGTGCCAGGTTTGCGGCAGTGTCCTGGAGCCGCCGAACGGCTGGAGCGCGTTCTCCGCCGCATCGACGTCACCCAACGCCAGCTGAGCGCGAACCTGGGCGTCGACGGCGTAGACGTGTCCGAAGTGGTCCGGGGGCAGCTTCACCGTTCGCGCCGCGGACAGCGCGAGGTTCGCGTCCGCGACTGCCTCGGTGAAGGATCCGCAGTGGTGGTGCACCCGCGACCGGAGGGTGTGGCCGAGCAACGCGATCAACGACAGACCTTGCCGATGAGCCTCGAGCAGGATCTCGTTGCAGTAGCGCATCACGAGCTCCGCCTCGTCGGCGCGGAGGAGGGAGTTCAGCACCCCGACCATCCGTTGCGGGTGCTGGAGGAGGGAAGTGGCGCCGCCGGACAGAGCCGCGAGCGCCGTTTTCCGGCACAGCGCCAGGTCGACGCCCCGGTTGCTGGCGTCCTCGGCGATCAGCCCCGCCAACGCGCGACCTCGCGCGTCACCTCGGCGCCACTCCTGCTCGTCGAACCGGCGGAAGTCCACCTGATCAGCCGTCGGGTCCCTGGACGGCACGGTGACCCGTTCCAGCAGGCGCAACACGTCGGTGGCCGCGGGGATCTTCGGTCCGACCTCGGCCATGGTCCGGCGCAGCACCTCGCTCGCACTGTCGTACGCGCCGTCGAGGTAGAGGACCTGGGCGAGCCGGCAAGCGACCGCGAGGACCTTCTCCGGGTCGTCCAGGCCGGTCATCCCCTCCTCGATGTGCACCACGGCCATCCGCGGGTCGAAGTAGGTCTCCGCGAGACCGAGCCGCAGCAGCAGGTCCTTCCGCTGCACAGCGGAGAGGTCCTCCTCGAGGGCCCTGGTGAGGAGGTGCGCACCGGATCGGGGGTCGCCCTCGGCGATCAAGGTGTCGGCGGCGGCGCGCAGGACCTCCACCGCCCAGGCACCCAGCCGGGAGGACGTCCGCAGGACATGCCGTGCCACGAGACCGGCGGATGCCCGCGTGTGGTGCAGGAACCGCGCGGCCTTGGCGTGCAGCTCCTCGCGTTCCCGGTAGCAGACCGCGCTCTCGATCGCGCTCTTGATCACCGAGTGCGTGAACCTGAACTCGCCTTCCGGTGCCAGCACCCCCATTCCCTCGAGTTGCCGCACCTGATCGGCGGCAGCGCCGGTGGTCATGCCGGTGACGGCGGTCAAGAGGTCGAGGTCGGTCGGCGCCACGACCGCGATCGCCTTGGCGATCTCGACGAGTCCGCGTGACTGGCGGTTGAGCCGCGCGAGCATCGATTGGCCGAGTTCCTGGGAATCGGGGCGGAGCAGGTTGCCCGCGGCGTTCTCGTCCGGCGGTAGCGACCGTTCCCGCATCAGGCCCAGGATGTGACTCGCCACCATGGGACAGCCGTTGGTGGCGTCGACGACGGCCTTCGCGAACTTCTCGTCCGGTGCGCGCCCGAGCACTCGCTCGGTGAGGTGTGCGACGTCCTGCGTCGTGAAGACCGCGAGCTTCAGGCGCTCGGAGTAGATCTCCAGCTCCGCGATCAGCAGGGGATCGGTCGGCCGGATCCCCGAAGTCCGGGTCATCAGGATCGTGATCGGGAGCTTGACGACGCGGTGAACGAGGTAGTTCAGCCATCGCAACGACGGCACGTCCGTCCATTGCACGTCGTCGATGACCAGGCAGAGCGGTGCACGTTGTGCGAGACCGGCGGTGAAGCGGTAGACGCCCCGGATCGCCTGGTGGACGTGGATCTCCTCGAAGTCGTCCTCCTTGGCGGTGAAGTGCCCGGCGATGACGTCGCGCCCGTGCGACGTCATCTCGTCGTCCCGGCCGGGGGACACCTCCTGGTGCAGGTGCTCGAAGAGCTGCTGAACGACGGCGAAGGGCATTTCCCGCTCCATCGGCGACGCGGTCGCTCGGCAGACCACGAACCCGCGCGCGTGGGCGAGCTCGGACGCCGCGTCCAGCAGCGTCGTCTTGCCGATGCCTGTGGCGCCTTCGAACAGGAGCGTGGAGGGTGTCGTGGCCTTCGCCGACTCAAGAGCCTCGGCGATCCGTTTCAACTGCGCATCGCGTCCGACGAGGGCGGTCCGCTTCTCAGGATTCCGGTGTTGGCGTGCGTCGGCGACCATTTGCGCGCTCCGTAGTGGTCGGCTAGGCCATTCGGGTAGTTCTTGACTCATTTTTGATGGTGTCGGCGTCGTTTCAATTCCACGGCGCGGGTACCCGCCCGGTCAAGTTCGCGAACCGTCGCGGGCAGAGGACTTACCAGCTTGAAATCCGCTGGTCACGTCGGGTCGGGACCGTCCGAGACCCGACAACGTCGTGTCGGTGCCCGAGTTACGCTGAGATTTCTCACACGTCCACCGTGGTGACTTTTCTAACGGCAGTGAGAGTGGACACGGTGCCATTCCGACGTGACAGCACGAAGCGCGCGACTGTGTGAACACCAAGAGCGGCCCGGCACTGTGGACAACCGCAGTGTCCTGGTCACCGATCAGCGATCCTCATCACGGTCCCCGCAGCTGTTCGAGCAGTACGTTCGCAGTCCATTCAGGACTTTCGGGCGCCGCTTCCGCTCCTGGGCTGGCACATCCTCGCGGATGTCCGGGTTCACCCGTGCGACTGCGGATTTCCGCAGTTCGGTTCGTTCGGAGCTGATTAGGCTCGTGAATGTCGCAGCTGAAGGGTGATCGCCTGACCGGGGAGCTGCATTCCGAGTTTCGTTTCACCAGGTGAAATGCATGCGCCGATGATGCCGCAGTTCGATCGCGCAACGGGAAATCAGCAGGGCAGTGGCTCGCGCACATCAGAGTTGACGAGAACAGATGGGCAGCGGTGGGTAGTGATGACTGAGTCGGACGTGGTGCGGGAGTCGGCGTTGGCCGGCAAGGTCGTTCTCTGGGAGGAGTCGGCGCGGGACGGGGCGCAGGGCAAGACGCTGATGAGCCCGGAGTTCCGCGTGCGGCTGG
>JASLAV010000935.1 GCA_030146905.1 Lentzea sp.
GGGCGAATTTGCCCGGCCGGAGGTGCCACGATCCGTCCGTCTCCTAGTAGCGATGGTTTCCGAGCGCGCAGCGTAACGCGCGCCGCGTGAGCTGCGCGTCACTACCTGGAGTTGGCGGTGTTCACAGTTGCCAACTCCAGGAGTGAGAGCCAGTGCGGTTACTTCTTGGCGTTGTGGTCCAGGGGCTCTGCGACCTTCGCGGTGGTCACCTCGGCCTCGGGCTCGTCGATCTTCTCCTCGACGACGGTCTCCTCGGCGTCGACCGCGTCGACGACCTTCTCGCGGATGGCGGCGCGCAGCCACCGCGTCACGACACCCTCGGAGATCTCGATGTCGATGGTGGTGTCGTGGCTCGCGTCGGCGACGGTGCCGTAGAGACCCGAAGTCGTCATGACCTTGTCACCCGGCTCGAGCGAGCTCTGCAGCTGCTGCTGCTCGGCCATCGCCCGCTTCTGCTTGCGCGCGCTGAGGAACAGCGGCACCGCGAGCAGAACCAGGAGCAACGGGAACATCAAGGACGAAAGGTTGCCCATCATTCTCCGATCAAGTGGACATGCCTCGACGCACGTCCGATATGTCCAGGTGCTTTCACCGATTGTGCCAGGTCACCACAGTTGATCACCGGCGGGCGGCTCCAGTCCCAGGTGGTGCCACGCGGCGGGTGTCGCCACTCGTCCGCGCGGTGTCCGCGCCAGCATGCCAGCCCGCACCAAATACGGTTCGCACACCTCTTCCACGGTGGTCGGTTCCTCACCGACGGCGACCGCGAGCGTCGAGACCCCGACCGGCCCCCCGTTGAAGCTCTTGACCAGCGCGGACAGCACCGCGCGGTCGAGCCGGTCGAGGCCCAGCAGGTCGACGTCGTAGACCTCGAGGGCCTGCTTCGCGATGTCCTCCGTGACGCGGCCGTCCGCCCTGACCTCCGCGAAGTCGCGGACCCTGCGCAGCAGCCGGTTCGCGATGCGGGGCGTGCCGCGGGAGCGCCCGGCGATCTCGATGGCGGCGTCCTCCTCGACGTCGACGCCGAGGATCTTGGCGCTGCGCTTCACGATGAGGTCGAGCTCGTCGGCGCTGTAGAACTCCATGTGGGCGGTGAAGCCGAAGCGGTCGCGCAGCGGCCCGGTGAGCGATCCGGACCTGGTCGTGGCTCCGACCAGCGTGAACGGTGCGATGTCCAGCGGGATGCTGGTCGCTCCCGGGCCCTTGCCGACCACGACGTCGACGCGGAAGTCCTCCATCGCGAGGTACAGCATCTCCTCGGCGGGGCGGGCCATGCGGTGGATCTCGTCGATGAACAGGACGTCGCCCTCGACCAGGTTGGACAGCATGGCCGCGAGGTCGCCCGCCCGTTCCAGCGCCGGGCCGCTGGTGATGCGGATGGCGCTGCCGAGCTCCGTGGCGATGATCATGGCGAGGGAGGTCTTGCCGAGGCCGGGCGGGCCGCTGAGCAGGACGTGGTCGGGCGCGGTTCCTCGGCGCATGGCGCCGTGCAGCACGAGTTCGAGCTGTTCGCGCACGCGCTGCTGGCCGACGAACTCGTGCAGGTCACGAGGCCTGAGCGTGGTCTCGACGTCGCGTTCGGCCGGTGCGACGTACGGGCTGAGCTCGTCGTCGTCGTTCACTTGCGCCCCAGGCTCGCGAGCGAACGCCGCAGGACCGCGGACGTGGACTGGTCGGGGTTCTCGGCGAGGACGCTGTCGACGGTCTGCTCCGCCGCCTTGGCGGGGAAGCCGAGGCCGAGGAGCGCCTCGACGACGTGGTCACGCGTCTGGCTGTGGGAGGGCGTGGCCGGCGACGGGAGCTGGCCGACCTTGTCGCGCAGCTCGATGATGAGCCGCTCCGCGCCCTTCTTGCCGATGCCCGGTACCTGCGTGAGCACCGTGATGTTGCCTTCGGCGAGGGCGTGGCGGAGCTTGTCCGGTTCGAGCACGGCGAGGGTGGCCAGTGCGATGCGCGGGCCGATGCCGCTCACGGTCTGCAGCAGGCTGAACAGCTCGCGGGCGTCGGCGTCGGCGAACCCGAACAGGGTGAGGCTGTCCTCGCGGACCACCAGGGTGGTGGCGAGCGTGGCCTCCTCGCCGCGGCGCAGGCTCGCGAGGGTGGTGGGGGTGGCCTGCACGGCGAACCCGACGCCGCCCACCTCGACGACGGCGTGGTCGAGGCCGACGTGCTGCACCTGGCCGCGCAGTGACGAGATCACCTGGTTCCTCCGGAGTTCACGGGCATCGACCCTAGTGAGTGCGGCCGGCCAGGTCGGCGGGGGTGCGCGCTCGCGCAGGCGTCCCCTCGCGAAGGGGACCCCTTGATTTCATTCTCCCAGCCGGCCCCGACAATTTCAGCGAGCGCTGAAGCGGGCGCGCTCGTGACCGCACGCGTCACGGCGCCGTCCGCCGCGCCGCCTCGGCCAGTTTCGCCTTGTGCACGCGGGCCAGTTCGGCCGCGCGGGCCTGGGCCTCCTCCAGCCGCGACCGCATCGGCGCGCGCCAGTGGTGGCAGATCGCGATGGCCAGCGCGTCGGCCGCGTCCGCGGGCTTCGGCGCGACCTTCAGCCCGAGCAGCTTGGTCACCATCGCGGTCACCTGCGCCTTGTCCGCGCGGCCCGAGCCCGTGACGGCGGCCTTCACCTCGGACGGCGTGTGGAACTCCACGGACAGGTTCCGCTGGGCCGCGGCCAGGGCGATGACGCCGGAGGCCTGGGCGACGCCCATGGCGGTGCGGACGTTGTGCTGGGCGAAGACGCGTTCGATGGCGACGACGCTGGGTTCATAACGGTCCAGCCATTCGCAGACGCCCACGTACAACTCGTGCAGACGCACGGACAGAGGAGCGTCCACGGCCGTGCGCAGGACATCGACCGCCACGGCGCGCACGACACGGCCAGGTCCGCCGTCGACGACGCCGAAGCCGCACCTGGTCAGACCGGGGTCGACCCCGAACACCCGCACAACAGCTCCCCGGATCGCGAACGAACAACAGTTCGAACCATATCGGGTGCGCACGCACCCGACGGGCACCGACACGGTTCGACAAGTCCGCACCGGCGTCACTACGGTGATCAGGTTTCGATCACGGGAGCGCCGGGTGAAGAGGTTCTGGGTGGTGGCGGGGTGCGTCGGCACCTTCATGGCCGTCGCGATCCTCGGCGCACTCGCCGCGCCCCGCGACGTCGGCGTCGCGATCGACAAGGTCGTGCAGCTCCTCTTCGCCGTGGCCGCCCTGGTCGCCTACGCGCGGCAGCGCGACGGCTGGATGACGGCGGCGATGACGAGCCTGGCGATCGGGCTGTCCGCGTGGGTCTGGGGACAGCAGGTCCTGGGCGTGCAGCTGCCGTCGTCGACGATCGCGCCGCTCGGGTTCACGCTGGTGCCGTTCCTGTGCCTCGCCGCGGTGGTCGTGAAGGCGCAGCAGCGCCGTGCCGACGACCTGCTGCCGAACTACCGCAGCCGCACGGTCGTCGTGCTCGACGGGCTGATCGTGATCGGGTCGCTGTTCGTGCTGACGTGGGTGTCGGCGCTCGAGTCGCTGACCCGCGAGTGGGCCACCGAGGGGGCCGGTTTCGCGACCGTCATCGCGCATCCCGCCGCGTACCTCGTGCTGCTCGTGACGATCGTCGTGATGTCGTGGACGCACCAGTCCGTGCGTCAGTGGCCAATGCTCTTCGTCGCACTGGCCGGTATCGCGCAGTCGTCGTCGGGCTGGCTGTTCGCCTACTACATCTCCAAGGGCGTCACGTCGATCCCGGCGAGCGCGGACATCGGGTTCATGCTGTGCCCCGCGTTCTTCCTCCTCAGCGCGCTGGCGCCGGTCCGCAACCTCGAACCCACGTCGGGACGCATGCGCACGGCCGATCTGCTGCACCTGCTCGTGCCGTACCTGCCGCTCGCGATCACGGGTCTGTTCGTCATCTGGAACACGGCGACCGGCGGCCGTCTCAACCCGGTGGAGATCTACGTCGGGCTCGTGGTCGTGTGCCTCGTGATCGTGCGTCAGCTGCTGACGCTGATGGACAACGCCCGCCTGGTGGACCAGCTGCGCGTCTCCCGCGAACGCCTGCGGCACGAGGCGACGCACGACCCGTTGACGGGCGTGGCGAACCGTTCGTTGTTCCGCGAACGGCTGGAGCGCGCGCTGGCCGTTCCTGACCGCGCACGGCCGTTGATCCTGCTGTTCATCGACGTGGACGGGTTCAAGGCCGTCAACGACAACAACGGGCACGCCGAGGGCGACGCCGTCCTGCGCAACGTCGCCGCACGGCTGCGCAACAACGTGCGGCCGGAGGACACCGTCGCGCGGCTCGGCGGTGACGAGTTCGGCGTGCTGGTCGACGGCGGTGACGCGCGGGAGATCGGGTCCAGGCTGCTCGACGCGCTGGCTCACCCGCACGAGGTCCACGGCCGTGTCCACCGCGTGCACGCCAGCATCGGTGTGGCGCAACAGTTCTCGCACGACCCCGCGGTCACCGCCGACGACGTGCTGGGTGCCGCGGACGCCGCGATGTACTCGGCGAAGCGGCTCGGC
>JASLAV010000984.1 GCA_030146905.1 Lentzea sp.
TTCCGTTGGCGTGCAACGTGTGCACGTGCCGCAGGTCGGCGTGTTCGATGCGCACGCCGACCTCTTCCAGGGCCTCACGTGCGGCGGCGTCCAGAACGGACTCGCCCGCGTCGAGCTTGCCGGACGGCAGGTGCCAGAGGCCGTCGAACCGCGGGTCCGGGTCGCGGCGCCGGGAGAGCAGCACCTCGTCGTCGCGGACGAGCAGCACGTGTACGTCGATGAGGTGGCGGTCGGCCATCGGCCCACCGTAAATGATCTGCGTCGGCCCGCCTCGTCGTGACACGATCGCGCCATGACGACCTTCGCGACCCCGGAAGACATCGCCCACCGCACGAACGCCGCACGGGACGCCGCGGTGGCGGCAGGTCGCGAGCTCGGCCTGGACATCACCGACGGCAGGGTGCTCTACGAGCTGTTCTCCGTCGTGGTCCACCTCGCGCCGTCACCGGTGGTGGCCCGCATCCCCACCGTCCTGCCGCACACCACGACGCTGGAGAGCCTCGCGAAACGCCAGCAGCAGGAGCTGGACGTCGCGCAGTGGCTCCACGACCAGGGCACCCCGGTGATCCCGCCGAGCACGCTCGTGCCGCGCGAACCGGTCCAGCGGGACGGCTTCTCGATCACGTTCTGGCCGTTCACCGACGAGGACAAGAGCAGCGAACCGGACTACGTGAAGAACTCCGAGCTGGCCGCGGACCTGCACAAGGCCATGCGGGACTACCCCGGCGAGCTGGAGTTCCTGTCGTCGGCGGAGCCGCGGTTCGTCCGGGAAGGCCTGAAAAGGCTGGAGGGCCAGGACATCGTCGCCCAGGAGGACCTCACCAGGGCGCGGCAGGAGTGGGAGGTCCTCGAACCGCTGGTCAGCTCGGAAGAGGCGTTCCGGCAGCGGTTCCCCGGCATCGACCTGCAGCCGATCCACGGCGATTCACCGCCGGCGAACATCTTCGCGAGCACCGGCGGTCCGCTGTTCTCCGACTTCGAGCTGGTCACGCGCGGACCGGTCGAGTGGGACCTCGGCGGCCTCGGCCGCGAGCTCGAAGCCGCCTACGACCGCGGCGCCGCGCGCAACGGCCTGCGCGCGCTCGACGAGGAGGTGCTCAGGTTCGTCAACGCCGTCGGCGCGATCCGGGTGATCGCCTACCTGTCGTGCGCCGACCAGCTGCCCGCCATGGTCGAGTTCATGCAGCCGTTCATCAACCAGTGGCGGGACACCGACGTCTACGCGCGGTGACCCCGATCTTCACCACGCGCTACGCGTGAGCCGCGGCCCGGTCTCCCAGCCAGGCGACGATCTCCTCGGCGGGCAGCGGCTCGCTGAGGAAGTAGCCCTGCACCACGTCGCACCCCGCCTCGGCCAGCGCCGTCCAGGTGTCCTGGTCCTCCACGCCCTCCGCGACGGCCTGCAACCCGAAGTTGCGGGCCAGGGCTACCAGCGCGTGCACGATGGCGCTGTCACCGGCGTCGGTGCACATGTGGGTGACGAACGACCGGTCCAGCTTCATCTCGTGCACCCGCATGCTGCGCAGGTACGAGATCGACGAGTACCCGGTGCCGAAGTCGTCGATGGACAGCCGCACGCCGAGCTCGGTCAGGCCGCGCAGCACCTCCACCGCGCGGTCGGGGTCGGAGATGATGGCCGACTCGGTGATCTCCAGGGTCAGCAGGCGAGCGGGCAGGCCGTGGCGCTTGATCAGGTCGGCCACGTCGCCGGGGAACTCGGTGTGGTGCAGGCAGGCGGCGCCCACGTTCACCGACACCGGCACCTCCCAGCCCGCGTCCGACCAGGCGCGGCACTGGCGCAGGGCCGCGTCGATCACGTAGCGGGTCAGCGGCTCGATGAGGCCGTTCTCCTCGGCCACCGGGATGAACTCGTCCGGGCGGACCAGGCCGCGCGTCGGGTGCTGCCAGCGGGCCAGTGCCTCGACGCCGCACACCGCGCCCGTGTCGGCCAGTGCCTTGGGCTGGTAGTGCAGGAACAGCTCGCCGCGGTCGATCGCGTGCCGCAGCTCCGTCACGGCGGTGAGGTGCGCGGCGCCGCGTTCGTGCAGGCGTGCGTCGTACACGGCCACACCGGCCTTCTCGCGCTTCGCCGCGTACATCGCGATGTCCGCGTGGCGCAGCAGCTCGTGGCCGTCGCCGGAGTCCGCCGGGCACAGCGCCACGCCGACGCTGGCCGCGATCTCCAGCTCCAGGCCCTCCAGCGTCACGGGCATGGCCAGCGCGGTGAGGATCTTCTCCGCCACCATGCTCGCGTTCTCGGCCGAGCCGACGCCGGGCAGCAGCACCGCGAACTCGTCGCCGCCCAGCCGTGCCACCAGGTCCGTGTCCCGCACCGCCCAGGACAGGCGGTTGGCCACCTGGCGCAGCAGCAGGTCGCCGCTGTGGTGGCCGAGCGAGTCGTTGACCTCCTTGAACCTGTCCAGGTCCACGATCAGCAACGCCAGCGGCTCGTCCTTCTTGCGCGCCTTCGCGACGGCCTGTTCCATCCGGCGTGCGAGCAGCGTCCGGTTCGCCAGGCCCGTCAGGGCGTCGTGGTGGGCCTCGTGCTCGTTCTTGGCCGCCTGGCGCAGGATCTTGCGGCGGTGGCCGAGCAGCACCATGCCGAACAGCGCCACCAGGAACACGTCCACGACGAACGCCACGATCTGGGCGATCCGCAGCTGCGCGTTCTTCTCGTCGGCTGCGCGCAGGTACTCGGTGGTGTCGAGCCAGTTGGCCCCTATCGTCGTGGAGATCTGGCGGCGCAGCGACGAGTGCGCGAGCGAGGCCTGGTCGGCCTGCAGCGGGTCGCCACCGGAGATCACCCTGCGCAGGATGCCGGTGGTCTGGTCGTACAGGGGCAGCAGCCGGCCGGCCACGGCGGCGTCGGACGGTCTGCCGCTGGTGCTCAGCCACTCCAGCTCGTCGCGTGCCGAGCCGACGGAGTTCTCCAGCGGCTTGAGGGTCTGCTCCGTCCGCGCCGTCTGCAGGTCGCGCAGCGCGTTGTCGGCGACGTTGATGTGCTCCAGCACGCGGCTCCACCGCTCGCCGGCCTCGTTGAGCTGCCGGACGTGCGCTGTCGTGTCCTGCGCGCTGACGCTGCTCCACAGCGCGAGTCCGGCCAGGACCAGCAGTCCTGCCGTCAGACCCGCCGTCGCCACCCGTGCGGTGGCGCGGCCCTCCCCAAAGCTCACCGTGCCTGCTCCATCGGTCGCACCCAGCTCGCCGGGTCCTCGACGAAACTGTCGATCTGAGGCTGGAAGAACTCCTTGCGCGCTCTCTCCGACTCCTGCCGGTGCAGGATCCGCTCGAGGTTCGAGGTGGTCACGGTCAGCCCCGGTGTCTCGATCCAGCCCTCCGGCAGCACCGCCCTGCCCGTCGCGTGCCGCGCGAGCAGCCAGCCTGCCACGGCGCCCTTGAGGTAGTGCTCCGGCGAGATCGTCGCCACCATCGCGCCGTCCTTCACCGCCTGCAACGTTCTCGGGTCGACCCCGAAGGCGCCCACCAGCCACCTCGCCGACTTCTTCTCCGTCTTGAGCGCGGCGAGGCTGACCCCGTCGCAGTCGCCCGTTCCCACGAACGCGAGCGCGTCCGGGTTCGCGGCGATCAGCCTGCTCCACGCGTCGCGGTTGGCCTCGTCGTCACGTTGCGTGTCGAACGGCCCCAGCACCAGCACTCCCGGTAGCTTTTCCGCGAACCGCCCCCGGATCCCGTCGGCCCTGTCGTCGAACCCCGCGAGGCCCGGCGCGGTGTTTCCCAGCACCACCGTCCCGGTCGCGTCCGGGGGCAACCGGCGCATCAACTCGTCAGCCAGCTTTTCGCCGAGCTCGTAGTTGTCGTTACCGATGTGCAGCCTCACCCGTGAGCTCGCGGTGAGCCGCATGTCCACGCCGACCACGGCGACGTGCTGGGCCAGCGCGTCACCGATGGACGGCGCCATCAGCGCGGGTTCGGACGTGGCCACGGCCATTCCGCCCTTCGCGGCCATCGTCAGATCCCGGAACAACTCGACTTCCCTGTGCCCGTCCTGGCCGGGAGGTCCCGTCACCGTCGCGCTGACGCCGCCGATCCGGCCGACGCCCTCGTGGAACCCGCTGGTCATCTCCTGCGCGAACGAGCCACCCGTGCGCTTGACCACGAACCCGACGTGCGGCAACGCCTCCGACTTCGCGGCGGTACCGCAGCCTGACAACAGCACCAGTCCCAGCACCAGCGCCGTAGCTCGCATGGATGACCTCGGGCTCGACTGTCGGGTGATTGATCTCCAGAGCGGCCGATGCTACATCGAGTGGTGCCAAATCGGGACGACGCACCCGGTTGCGGGAAGCGCTTTCACGTTGCGGAAGTCTCAGGCCGGGTCGTATCCCAGGTTCGGCCGCAACCACTGCTCGACCTCCGCGATCGGCTTGCCGGCCCTGCGCGCGTAGTCCTCGACCTGGTCGCGGCCGAGACGCCCGACGGTGAAGTACTTCGCGTCCGGGTGCTGGAAGATCAGGCCGCTCACGCTCGACGCCGGCGACATCGCGAACGACGACGTCAGCTCGACGCCGATCTCCTCGGCGCTGAGGAGATCGAACAGGTCGCGCTTCACGGAGTGGTCGGGGCAGGCGGGGTAGCCGAGCGCTGGCCGGATGCCGCGGAACCGTTCCGCGTGCAGGTCCTTCATCTCGGGCTCCGCGTCCGGCTCGAACCAGTCGCGGCGGGCCCGCAGGTGGATCCACTCGGCGAACGCCTCCGCGAGCCTGTCCGCCAGCGCCTTCACCATGATGGCGCGGTAGTCGTCGTTCTCGGCCTCGTACTTCGCGGCCAGGTCGCCTGCGCCCAGGATCGTCACCGCGAAGCCGCCGAGGTGGTCGCCCTCCGGCGCGACGTAGTCCGACAGCGAACGGTTCGGGCGCGACACCTGCTTCTGGGTCTGCTGCCGCAGCATCGGGAGCAGCACGCCGTTGCCGAGCCGGATGTCGTCGCCGTCGGAGTGCGCGGGCCAGAAGCCGTAGACGCCCTTCGCCGTGAACAGGTCCTTCGCGATGATCTCGTCGAGCAGCGTGGTCGCGTCGTCGAAGAGCTCACGCGCCACCGGCTGGTCGAGGATCGCGGGGAACTTGCCCTTCAGCTCCCACGCGAGGAACAGGAAGGTCCAGTCGATGAACTCGCGCAGTTCCGCCACCGGCGGGGACACCGTGCGGGTACCGGTGAACGCCGGGGTCGGCAAGTCGGTGAAGTCGACCTTCTCCGAGTTCGCGCGCGCCGCTTCCAGGCTCAGCAACGGCAGCTGCCTGCGGTTCTCGTGCTGGTGGCGGAGCTTCACCTGCTCCGCCCGGTTCGCGAGGTTCAGCTCGTGACCGCGGCGGTCGTCGAGCAGGTCCGACACGACGCCGACGACCCTGGACGCGTCGAGCACGTGGACGACCGGCTCGTCGTAGACCGGGGCGATCTTCACGGCGGTGTGCTGGCGTGACGTGGTGGCGCCGCCGATCAGCAGCGGCAGCTTCATGCCGCGCCGCTGCATCTCCTCGGCCACCGAGACCATCTCGTCGAGCGACGGCGTGATCAGCCCGGACAGGCCGATGACGTCGGCGTGCTCGCGGATCGCCGTGTCGAGGATCTTCGCGGCGGGGACCATCACGCCGAGATCGATCACCTCGTAGTTGTTGCAGCCCAGCACGACGCCGACGATGTTCTTGCCGATGTCGTGGACGTCGCCCTTGACCGTGGCGAGCACGACCTTGCCGTTGCCGCCGGCCGTCGCCTTGGGCTCGGCGTCCATGAACGGCTCCAGGTACGCGACCGCGCGCTTCATCACGCGAGCGCTCTTCACGACCTGGGGCAGGAACATCTTGCCGGCGCCGAACAGGTCGCCGACGATCTTCATGCCGTCCATCAGCGGGCCCTCGATGACGTCGAGCGGACGCGGCAGGGCCTGCCGGGCCTCCTCGGTGTCCTCCTCGATGAAGTCGACGACGCCGTGCAGGATCGCGTGCTCCAGGCGCTTGGCGACCGTGGCCTCGCGCCACCTCAGGTCCTTGACGCGCTTCATGCCGGGGCCCTTGACGGTGTCCGCGTGCGAGACGAGACGGTCCGTCGCGTCTTCACGGCGGTCGAAGATGACGTCCTCGACCAGTTCGAGCAGGTCGGGCGCGATGTCCTCGTAGACCACGAGCTGGCCCGCGTTGACGATGCCCATGTCGAGGCCCGCCTTGACCGCGTGGAACAGGAACGCGGAGTGCATGGCCTCGCGGACGACGTCGTTGCCGCGGAACGAGAACGACAGGTTCGAGATGCCACCGCTGGTGCGCGCACCGGGACATCGCTGCTTGATCAGCGGCAACGCGTCGATGAACGCCTTGGCGTAGCCGTTGTGCTCCTCGATGCCGGTCGCGACCGCGAGGACGTTCGGGTCGAAGATGATGTCCTCGGCCGGGAAGCCGACCTCCTGCGTGAGCAGGTCGTACGCGCGGGCGCAGATCGCGACCTTGCGTTCGGTCGTGTCGGCCTGGCCCTGCTCGTCGAACGCCATGACGACGACACCGGCGCCGTGGTCGCGGATGGTGCGGGCCTGCTCCAGGAACGGGCCCTCGCCCTCCTTCAGGCTGATCGAGTTGACCACGCCCTTGCCCTGCACGCAGCGCAGACCGGCCTTCAGCACGCTCCACCGGGAGCTGTCGATCATCACCGGGATGCGGGCGATCTCCGGCTCGGTCGCGATCAGGTTCAGGAACGTCGTCATCGCCTGCTCGCCGTCGAGCAGGTCGGCGTCCATGTTGACGTCGAGCAGGTTCGCGCCGCCCCTGACCTGGTCGAGCGCGACGGCCAGCGCCGCCTGGTGGTCGTCGGCCTCGATCAGCCTGCGGAACTTCGCGGAGCCCGTGACGTTGGTGCGCTCGCCGATCATCACGAACCCGGTGTCCGCGCCGATCTCGAACGTCTCCAGGCCGCTGAACCGGGTGGTCTCGCGGGGTTTCACGACCTCGCGCGGCGCCGTGTCGCGCACGGCGTCCGCGATCGCCTTGATGTGCGCGGGGGTGGTGCCGCAGCAGCCGCCGACAACGTTGACGACGCCCTTGCCCGCGAAGTCGCGCAACAGGGCGGCGGTCTCGTCGGGCGTCTGGTCGTAGCCGCCGAACGCGTTGGGCAGACCGGCGTTGGGGTGGCACGCGACGTAGGTGTCCGCGAGCCGGGCGAGATCGGCGACGTGCGGGCGCATCTCCTCGGCGCCCAGCGAGCAGTTCACGCCCACGACCAGCGGCTTGGCGTGCTCGATCGAGTTCCAGAACGCCTCGACGGTCTGGCCGGACAGCGTGCGGCCGGACAGGTCGACGATCGTCACCGAGATCCACAGCGGCAGGTCGGGCGCCACCTCGCGGGCCGCGGTGATGGCGGCCTTCGCGTTCAGGGTGTCGAAGATCGTCTCGATCAGCAGCAGGTCGACGCCGCCCTCGTGCAGCGCCGCGATCTGCTCGGCGTAGGAGGCCTTCACCTGTTCGAACGTGACGGCCCGGTACGCGGGGTCCTCGACCTTGGGCGACAGGCTGAGGGTGACGTTGAGGGGGCCGACCGACCCGGCGACGAACCGTCCGCCGAACTCGTCCGCGGCCTGGCGGGCGATCCGGGCGCCCGCGACGTTCATGTCGTGCACGCGGTGTTCGAGGCCGTAGTCGGCCTGGCCGATCGACGTCGCGGTGAACGTGTTCGTCGTCGTGATGTCCGCGCCCGCCGCGAGGTACTGCCGGTGCACGTCGAGCACCAGGTCGGGACGCGTGAGGTTGAGCAGGTCGGGGTCACCGACGACGTCGGTGTGGTGGTCGCCGAACTCCGTGCCGTGGTAGTCGGCCGGCGAGAGCTTCGCCTGCTGGAACATCGTGCCCCAGGCGCCGTCGAGGACGGCGATCCGCTGGTTCAGCAGGGACTTCAGACCGGTCACACGCGCTCCCGAGATGTCGGAAGCGCCCTTGCCCGTGGTCGTGCGAAGACGAGCGTGGCAGGCGGGGTCGCCCGTTGCAGCGCTTCTCGGCTTCGCCGCCGAGTTTACCAATGATGACCATGGGGCAGGAACCCTTCCCACTCCATAGGATGTTCCGCGTGACGGGACAACGCGCATTGGTCCTCGGCGGCGGTGGTGTCACCGGGATCGCCTGGGAGACCGGGATTCTGCACGGTCTGGCAGAACACGGCATCGACCTGACGGGTGCCGACCTGTTCGTGGGGACGTCGGCGGGCTCGGTGGTGGCCACGCAGCTGGCGGGCGGGGTTCCGCTCGCCGACCTGTACGAGAGCCAGTTGCTGCCACCGGACGGGGAGCTGCCCGCGCGGCTCACCCCGTGGATGCTCGTCAGGTACGCGCTGTCCTACGTGATGCCGGGCAAGCCGGCGGTGAAGCGGGCCAGGCTCGGGCGTGCCGCGGTGAAGGCGCGCACGCCGTCGGAGGAGTCGCGGCTGGAGGTGTTCGAGCACCGGCTGTCCATCAAGGACTGGCCGGAGCGCGCGCTGAAGGTCACCGCCGTCGACACGGCGGACGGCAGGTTCGTCGCGTTCGACCGGGACAGCGGCGTGCCGCTGGTGAAGGCCGTGGCGTCGAGCTGCGCGGTGCCGCTGGTCTGGCCGCCCGTCACCATCGACGGGCACCGGTACATGGACGGCGGCATGCGGTCCGTGGCCAACGTCGACCTCGCGGCCGGATGCTCGCGGGTCGTGGTCGTGGCGCCGCTGACGCGCTCGGCGAGTCCTGCCGCCACCCCCGGTGCCCAGGCCGCGAAGCTCGGCGTGCCGTCGATCGTGGTGAGCCCCGACGAGACGGCGCTGGCCGCGATCGGCTCCAACCTGCTTGACCCCGCGCGCCGCAAACCGGCGGCGGAGGCGGGCTTCGCACAGGCCGCCTCGGTCGCCGACGCGGTCAGGGAGGTCTGGCAGTAGCGCCCCCTTGTCCGGACGGCACCGCCCGCCTACTGTCGCGACCCACCTGCCATCAGGCAGGTTTGTTAACTAATGGGTTGGGGTGGTCGTGGGCGGCAGATGGATGTCAGTGGTGCTCGTGCTCGGGCTCCTCGCGGCAGGGACGACCAGCGCTTCGGCGGCGGATCCGCTGGTCTCCCGCGGCAAGGCGGCGACGGCCTCGTCGGTCGAGGCAGCGGGGCTGGAAGCGGACAAGGCCGTCGACGGCGGCACCGCGACCAGGTGGGCGTCGGCGGAGGGCAACGATCCGGAGTGGATCCGGGTCGACCTCGGCTCGGCGCACACGATCAGCCGGGTGCGTCTCAACTGGGAGACCGCGTACGCCAGGGCTTACCGCGTGCAGACGTCCCCGGACGGTTCGGCGTGGACGGACGTGTACTCGACCAGCGCCGGCGACGGTGGCGTCGATGACCTGACCGTGTCCGGCACCGGCCGGTACTTGCGTGTCTATGGCACGGCACGCGGCACGGAGTGGGGCTACTCGCTGTGGGAGCTCGAGGTCTACGGCGTCGGTGACGGAACCCCGTCTCCCCGCGTCGGGGTGCCGTTCGGCAGCAGGCAGCAGCCGTACGCGGCGGGGATCCTGCGCCCGTCCGGCAGCACGTCCGCCCTGGACGCGGCGGTGGTGGACTACTACCAGCGCTGGAAGTCCGCGTTCGTGCGGCAGAACTGCGGCAACGGCTGGTACCAGGTGATCTCACCGGACGCCGACCACCCGTACGTCGCGGAGGCGCAGGGGTACGGCATGGTCGTCGTCGCCACGATGGCCGGTGCCGACGCGGACGCCCGCAAGATCTTCGACGGCCTGGTGAAGTGGAAGATCGACCACCCGTCCTCGATCAACCCGGACCTGCTCGCGGCGGAGCAGGACGTGAACTGCCGCAGCGTCAACGGCGGTGACGCCGCCACGGACGGCGATCTCGACGTGGCCTACGGGCTGCTGCTCGCCGACCGGCAGTGGGGCAGCACGGGCACGTACGACTACCGGCAGCTGGCGATCCGGCACATCAACGCCATCAAGGCCAGCGAGGTCAACCCGTCGACCAACCTGCTCAAGCTGGGCGACTGGACCAGCGCGGGCGACCGGTACTACTACCTCTCGCGGTCGTCGGACTGGATGGCGGACCACTTCCGCGCGTTCCGGAAGGCGACGGGTGACGGCGCGTGGGACACCATCCGCACGGCTCACCAGAACCTGATCGGACAGCTGCAGCAGAACCACGCGCCGAACACGGGCCTGCTGCCGGACTTCGTGGAGAACACGAACTCCACGCCGCGCCCGCCGGCTGGCGAGGTGCTGGAGAGCGAGAACGACGGCAGGTACTTCTGGAACGCCTGCCGTGTGCCGTGGCGCATCGGCGCGGACGCCGTGACGAGCGGTGACTCCAAGTCACTCGACGCGGCCCGCAGGCTCAACACGTGGGTGAAGTCCGCGACGGGCGGCAACCCCGGCGCCATCGGCACGGGCTACCACCTCAACGGCACGCCGATCTACGGTGGCAGCGCCGCGGCGTTCTTCGCGCCGTTCGCGGTCGTGGCCGCGACCGACCCCGGCAGTCAGGCGTGGCTCGACGCGCTGTGGAACAGGATGCTGCAGACGCCGATCGACGGCAGCAGCTACTTCTCCGCCAGCATCCAGCTCCAGGTGATGATCACGGTGACCGGCAACCACTGGGTGCCCTAGAGGTCTGGCTACAGCCTCGTCCGGAACCAGCGCCGGACGAGGCTGATGGTCACCGCGAGCATGACCAGGCAGGTCACCGCGCGCACGAGATCGCCGGAGCCACCCTGACCGCCCGTGTACGCCGAGGCGCCGTAGATGAAGAACACCACGTCGGCGGCGAGCATGACGAGGACGGCCCACCCGGTCCAGGCGTGGACCTTCGCCTTGACGTAGGTGCGGTTGTCCACGCGCATCTTGCCGCCCTGGTTGGCGTAGACGTTGCCGCCGTTGGACGCGGTGTTGTGCTGCTGCGGGCGGTTCGGCTGGGTCATCGGCGCTCCCCGTGGTCCTGGTTGATCGTGAAGTCGCCGCCCTGGTTGGCGTAGACGTTTCCCCCGCCGGTCGCGGTGTTGTACTGCCTCGGTCCCGGCTCGGCGGCGGGCGGCGCCGCCTGGCCGCCTTCCAGGTTCGCGATCAGGCCGTTGACGTCGGACTCGAACGTGCGGTGCCGCACCTGCCAGTACATCGAGAGGCCGACCAGTCCGATGTCGGCAGGCAGCGCCTCGCGGGCGGGCAGCGGCGTGTTGTCCAGGAGCACCGGCACCACCTGGATCCCGCGCTCGAACGCCATGCGCAGCTCGGTGCGCACCCAGTCGCGTTCGTCGTCCAGGCACCGGACGCCGTTCTTCTCCGCGGTCAGCCAGGACGGGCCGATCACGGCGAGCACGACGTCCGCGCGTTCCAGCTCGCGCCGGATCCGCCTCGGGTAGATCGCGCCCAGCGGCAGCGAGTCCCTGTCGCGGAACACGTTCTCCCCGCCGTAGTGCCGGGCGAGCAGGTCGGCGATCGACGCCGTCGCGTGCACGCTGTCGTTGATGCGGTAACTCAGGAAGATGCGGCGCACGCGGACTACATCGAGTCGCTTCGTGCAGCCGTTAACGGTGATTTCGGACAGTTTGTGGACACTTGTGCCGCGTGGGGGTTGACCTTGACCCTGGGGCAGGGTTCGAGCATCTCCCTCATGGACAACGACTTCATCACCCGGACCGCCGCCCGCTTCGCCATCCCCGGCGCCGCCGTCGGCGTCCTGCACGACGGCCGGGAGCACTTCTTCTGCCACGGCGTCACCAGCGTCGAGAACCCGTTGCCCGTCAACGAGGACACGCTCTTCCTGCTCGGCTCCGTCACCAAGACCTACACCGCCACCGCGATCATGCGCCTGGTCGCGGACGGCCGGGTCGACCTGGACGCGCCGGTCCGGACCTACGTGCCGGAGCTGGTGCTGGCCGACGACCGGGACCTCACCGTGCGGCAGCTGCTCAACCACACCTCCGGCCTCGACTGGGGCACCCTGGTGGACACCGGTGAGGGCGACGACGCGCTGGCCCGCCACGTCGCGGAGCTGGCCACGCTGACGCTCGTCGGGCCGGTCGGGGAACGTCCCTCCTACAGCCAGTCCGGCTTCAACCTGGCGGGGCGGGTCATCGAGAACGTCACCGGCCAGACCTACGAGCGGGCGGTCACGGCGTTGCTGCTGGAGCCGCTCGGGCTCGGGAACACGCACTTCGACCGGGACGCGGTGATGACCCGCCGGTTCGCCGCCGGGCACGAGAAGGGCGAGGTCGCGCGGCCGTGGCGGCACTGGCGGGCGAACAACCCCGGCGGCGGCATCGCGGCGTCGGTCGCGGACCTGCTGGCGTGGGCCCGCTTCCACCTGACCTCCACCGACCTGGACGAGATGCGGCGGCCCACGGCGGTGCTGCGCGGCAGCAACCTCGGTGACGCGGTCGGCGTCGGCTGGTTCCTGCGCGAGATCGACGGCGTGCGGGCGTTCGGGCACGGAGGTTCGTCCAACGGGCAGTTCGCCGAGCTGCTGGTCGTGCCGTCGCGGAACTTCGCGGTGGTGTCGGTGGCGAACCAGGGGCCGGACGGGATCCCGTTCAACCGGGAGGTGGTCCGCGCGGCGCTGGAGGACTTCGCCGGAGTGCTGGACCGCGACCCGGAACCGCTGCCGTACAACGGTGTCCACGCGCGGGAGGTCGCCGGCCGCTACGACAACGACGCGATGGTGATGACCATCGACGACACGGGCGAGGGGCTGGTGCTGGAGGTGCTGATCCGGCAGGAGATCCGCGAGTCCGCCGAGGTGGAGCTGCCCGCCGACCACGCGCCGTTCCCGATGGGGCTGCTGCCGCGGGACGAGTACGTGATCACCGGTGGCGCGTTCGCCGGGCAGCGCGGCTTCTTCACGCGTGACGGCGACGGCGTCGTCGTCGGTGTCGATCTCGCCGGTCGCCTGTTCGGCCGGGTGGGATGATGGCCGGATGATCACGATCGGCCGGCTCGCCCGGTACGCGGGCGTCACGATCAAAGCGGTGCGGCACTACCACAAGCTCGGACTCCTGCCGGAACCCGAGCGCGACCACTCCGGTTACCGCCGCTACCGCGCGCAGGACGCGATCGACCTGGTCAAGATCCGCACGCTCGCCGAGGCGGGGGTGCCGCTCGCCCGCGTGAAGGAGCTCCTCGGTGCCGGTGAGGAGGAGTTCGCCTCGTCGATCACCGAGATCGACGAGGCGTTGCGCCGCCGTGAGGAGGAGATCCGGCTGACGCGCGAACGGGTCGCACGGCTGGGGGCCGGTGACGCGCTGTTCCTGACGGGGGAGGCGGCCGCGGTGCTGGAACGGTTGCGGGCGCTGGGGGTCAGCGAACGCGGCGTGCGGATGGAACGCGACGTCTGGGTGCTCATGCAGGCCGTCGCGCCGGACGAGGCGGCGGTGTGGCTCGCCGACAAGGCCGCCGCGCTCGCCGATCCCGAGTTCCAGCGGATCTACCTCGACCACGACGAGGCCTTCGGCTTCTCGCCGGACGACCCGCGGCTGCCCGCGCTGGCGGAGCGGACGGCCGCGTGGCTCGCGAAGCGTCCGGCGATGCCCATGGCGGATCCGGAGATCACCGCCCTGGCGATGTCCGCGGCCGGGGCGTCGTCACCCGCGTGGGACGCCTTGAATCAGTAGAGGGTGCGCAGGAAGACCGGTCCGCCCTCCTCGGCGTTGGTGTCCTTCTCCACGAACGCGACGTTGTGGTGGAACGAGATCCCGCTGATGGTGCGCTGAAGGTACGAACCTCCGGCGCGGGGGTCGCCGAGCTCCGCGTGGTTCAGGCCGTCCACAAAGGATTTGAGAAGGCCGATCGACGTGCCGTCACCGCCTTCGGGATGGCCGCCCCAGCTCGGCCAGTACGCGGTCTGCAGGTCCTCCACCACGTACAGCCCACCAGAGCGCACGTGCGGGAACAGGGCGTGGAACGAGGTCCGCACGTGGTCGTTGAAGTGGCTGCCGTCGTCGATGACCACGTCGAACGGCCCGAGCTCGCGACCCAGCCGGTCGAGGAAACCGGCGTCGGACTGGTCACCCCGCACGGTCATGATCCGCGGGCCGGTGACGTTCTTCTCCACGACGTCCAGGCCGTGGATCAGCCCGCGCGGGAAGAACCGCTCCCACATCCGCAGCGAGCCGCCGCCGCTGTCGGGGTCGTCGTAACCGCCGATGCCGATCTCCAGCACCCGCACGGGTTCGGTGCGCAGCCGGGCGAAGTGGCGCTCGTAGTGCTGCGTGTACCAGTGCAGGTCGCCCCACTTGTCCGAGCCGAACTCGACGGCGAGCTCGCCGAGGTCGCGCCTGGCCGGCCGGAGCGCGGACAGCAGTCCCTGCACGGACCGCGGGATGTCCCGCCTCCCCGCGAACCACCCGCCGATGCCGCGTTCGTCGATCTCGGGGTTCGGAGTCGTCACGGCGAGACTCGGCCACGGCCGTTCGTCGGTGCCGTAGAGGCCGCGCACGGCATCGGCGAGGTCGAGCGCGACGACGACGTCCGCCTTCGGCTGGAGGCGGCTGGTCGTGCCGCCGTCGAAGGTCAGGTCGAGCCGGACGTCGTGCTCGCCGATCTCCTCCAGGACCGCCTCGGCGACCGCTGCCGGTGTTAGTGCGCGAATCGTGTGGTCGAGCAGGTCACGTCCTGCGGTGGCGGCTTGCAGCAGTGGTGCGAGAACCGTCCAGCGGGCGGTGTCGAGCACAGAGTCCCCCTCGGTGACTTGAGTCCGGCTTGAGCGTGTCCGACTTACGATCCCGCCATGGGGATCCGACGAGTTTCACACACGATCTTGACCGTGTTGCTGGTGCTGGCAGCGGCAGGGCCGGCGCAGGCTGGAGAGCGGCAGTTGCTGTTCTACAACCACGTCTGGGGCACGTTCGACCGCGCCACCGCCGACGCGGTCGAGCACTCCGCCTACCTGAGGGCGTTCTCGAACTTCGAGGTCCGCACCACCACAGGTGCCGACGGCAGCGTCTGGACAGGCCGCTACCTGCGCGGCAGGGAGACGTACCTGGAGGTCTTCGGCACCGGCGACGTCGGTGGCCAGGACGGCGAGCTGGGCGCGGCCGGCCTCGGCCTCTCGACCGAACGCGACGGTGACATCGAGAAGCTGAAGACCCGGATGCGCGCCGCGGGCCTGTCGCCGATCGACTTCCTGCAGACCCGCGACTTCGGCGACGGCAAGCCGGTGCCGTGGTTCGACTCGACGTACCTGATCGAGACCTACGACAGGTTCGGCGCCTGGGCCATGGAGTACCGCGACGAGTACCTCGACGACCCGCGCAGCGAGGTCGGGCCCGCGCGCTTCCCCGGCGACGTCAGCCGCGAGCGCTACCTGCCGGACGCCTACCAGGGCAAGCTGATGCGCGACATCACCCTGATCCGCCTCGCCGTCACCGCCTCGGACCTGGCGGCCACGTTGCCGTTGCTGCGCTCCGGTGGCCTCTCCCCGCGGACCGACGAGCACGGGGCCGTGGTGACGCGCGGCGGCACGACGATGCGGTTCGACGTGGTCCCGATGGGCCGGACCGGCCTGAAGCGCGTGGAGTTCGAGCTCAACCACGGCGTCGCGCGGCACGTGGAGAAGCTGGGCACCTCGACGCTGGTCGTCGGTCCCGGCAAGCGGGCGGTCTGGACCTTCTGACACCCCGGACCGCCGCGGGAGGCACCGGACGCGTTCGACCCGCCCGGTGCTCGACGCGAGCCGCCGTGCTCAGGCGGGAGGCGGCGTCAGGATCCCGCCGGCGGACGTGCGGATGCGGAGGGAGGACGCCTTCGCGTCACGCACGATCCGGTCGACGTCGTACGCCACCAGACGGCCACCGCGCTTCACGATCCGGCCGTCGGAGAACACGGTGTCGACGTTGGCGGCGGTCGCCGCCTGCACCAGCGTGGTCTCGACCAGCCCGCCCGGTGCGAGGTTGATGTCGTTGGTGCGCACCAGGACGATGTCGGCCCGTTTGCCGACGGTGATCGACCCGGTGACGTCGCCGAGCCCCAGCGCGCGGGCGCCGTTCAGGGTCGCCATCGTCAGCACCTCGCGGAAGCCGATCTCCGGCAGACCGGCCGAAGGCGTTCCCTGCCAGGGGATTCCGGTGTTCCAGACGAGCCGCATCGCCTCGAACGCGTCCGACGGCGCGATCGACGTGGCGTCCGACGACAGCGACACCGGCACACCGGCCCTGCGGAAGCGCAGCAACGCGTCCCGCGGATCCCCCGCGGCACCGAGCCGGAACTCCGAGTGCGGCGACCAGCTCAGCGGCGTGCCGGTGCGCGCCATGACCTCCATGTCGCTGTCCAGCGCCGTGACGTAGTGCGTCAGCAACGTCCTGGGCCCGAGCCAGCCCCGCCGCTCGTAGTCCGCCGCGTCGACGATCCGCGGTGGCGACTGCCCCGCGTGGATCGAGATCGGCAGGTCGCGGTGCAGCGCCGCCTCCATGTCCGCGAAGAACGCGGGCTCAGTGCTCTGCGACAACCCGCGCACGCAGATCCCGAGGTGCACCAGCCCGTTGAACGCGCTGCCGCGGGAGAAGTACTGCTGCCGCACGCGGTCCACGTCCGTGAAGTCCATCGGCACCTCACGTGGCATCTGGTCCACGTGGCCGTACGAGAACCGTGCGCGCAACAGCCCGTCGCGGTGCGCACGCAGCTCTGCGTCGGCGTGCACGGGGGAACGGGTGTTGTTGGACCAGTTGTGCACGGTCGTCACGCCCGCGTTCGCCAGTTCGGCCAGGCCGAGCGAGACGCTGCGGTAGACGTCCTGCGGGTCGTACAACGTGGACGTGGCCCGCTTCGCCGCGAAGTACGGGAACCCGTCGGCCACGAAGTTGCGGCCCAGCGCGCTCCACATGTGGAAGTGCGTGTTGACGAAACCGGGCATGACGATCATGTCCGTCGCGTCGACGACCTTGGCGCCGCGCGCGTTCAGGTCCGGTCCCACGCCGATGATCTCGCCGTGGTCCACCAGGACGTCCGCGCGCGGCAGCACCCCGAGCGCCTCGTCGACGGTGACGACCGCGCCGCCGCGGATCAGGTACCGGTCGTGCCGCGCCTCCTCGGTGCCGGCGCTCGCGATGCCGGTGGTGGCGGACGCGGCCAGCGCGGCGCCCAGGGTTTTGGTGAGAGTCCGTCGGTTGATCATGCGGCCTCCAAGAGCAGGGATCGCCGCCATGCTCGCCGACCGCTCCGCCGCCTGTCACCGCGTGGAAGATCGGCTGGGCCGCTCGGCTCAGCGCGCCTGGTCGAGTGGACGCAGGTGCTTCATCGGATCCGCCGTGAGCGCGTCGATCTGCGGCCGCGCGGCCTGCAGGCGGGTGGCCTCGCTGGTCTGGCGGCGCATGATCTCGTCGACGTTGGACGCCTGCACCACGAGCCCCGGCGCGACGAACCAGCCCTCCGGCAGCTTGCGGCCGCTCTTGGCGTGCTGGGCGAGCATCCACCCCGCCACCGCGCCCTTGAGGAAGTGCTCCGCGGAGATCGTCGCGAACAGGTGCCCCTCCTTGACGCCCTGCAAGGCCTTCGGGTCGATGCTGAACGACGCGGCAAGCCACTTCGCGTTCTTCTCCGCGTGCACGGCGGCGAGGTTGACCGCGTCGACGTCACCGGCACCCAGCAACGCGAGGGCGTCCGGGTTGGCGTCGGCGAGCCGCTGCCAGGTCGCGAGGTTCGTCGTGGCGTCGCGCCCGGTGTCGAGCGGGCCGATCACCTGCAGCCGCGGCAACCGTTCGAGCAGGCGGGACCGCATGCCCAGCACCCGCTGGTCCAGCGCGGGCATGGCGGGGGAGTTGCTGCCGATCACGATCTTGCCGGAGGCGTCGGCCGGCAGCCGGTCCGCCGTGGCGTCCGCGAGCGTCCTGCCGAGGTCGAAGCCGTCGTTCTCGATCATGAACTTGACCTCGCTGCCCGGCGCGACCTGGCCGCCCGCGACCGCCATCACCGGGATGCCCTGCCCGACCACCTCGGCCATCGGCTCCGCCACGAGCTCGGGCGCGACCGCCGACACCCCGATGCCGCCCTTGGCGCGCGCGGCGAGGTCCCGGAGCAGCTCCACCTGCTTGAGGCCGTCGTGCGTGTCCGGTCCCGTGAGCTCCGCCCTGACACCGCCCGCGATCTCGGCGCCCACCCGGAACCCGTCGCTCATCTCCCTGGAGAAGTCGCGGCTGTCGTTCTGCGCCAGGAACCCGATTGTGGGCGGGTCATCGGACGTCTTCTCGCCGCCGCATCCGCTCACCCCCGTCACCGCGAGCAAAACCGCTGGCAGGACGACACGGACGGCGCGGACCATGGAGTAGCCCAATCAGTTGGTCGTGGAAAGCCGTCAAGGCTAGTCCACCCCGGATGGCCGTGTCGGCTTGCGTGCGATCCTTTGGCTGCGTACCAATAGCTCTTTCGCCGCGAAGTGATGTCCACCTGAGGCGCCAAGAGATGCTGTCCAACTGGGTCGAGGCCCGCACGACCGCGCACACGACCGTCATCAGCCTGACGATCGGTCTTGCCGCGCTGGCGGGCCTCGCGCTGTGGACGAGCCTGAGCATGCAGCGCGCCGCCACGCACCTGCACGAGCTCAACGAGATGAGCGACCACTGGGGCCTCGTCGTGCAGAACGTCGACGTCGCCGACCACGCCCTCGTCGACTACCTCCGCTCCGGCACACCCGTCATGCGCAGGCCCGTCTCGCACGCCGCGGGTGCCGCGGGGCAGAGCCTGCGGTGGCTGAAGGACCGGGGCGGACCGGCCGACGTGCGCGCCGCCACGATCGTCACCGACCTGTACGGCGACTACTCGAACCTGTTGCGCGAGACGGTCGCGGCAGGCGACCGCGGCGACACCACCGCCGCGTTCCAGAAGGCGGACCAGGCCGAGCTCACGCTCGTCTCGTTGCGCAAACAGCTCTCCACGGTCGTGCAGCTCAAACGTCTGGAGACCACCGACTACCTGCGTGCGGCGGAGGCGCAGAACAGCCGTCTCCGCCTCGCCGCCGTGATCGCGTTCGTCGTCGACCTCGGCCTGGTCGGGTTGTGCGCCGTGGTCCTGATCGGCCACCGCCGCAAGATCCTGCGCCAGGCGGCCAAGAGCGAGCACGAGGCGATGCACGACGCGCTCACCGGCCTCGCCAACCGCACCCTGCTCGTCCACCACGTCCAGCAGGCCATCGAGCGCTCCGACCGCACCGGCGACCCGCTCGGCCTGTTCCTGATCGACCTCAACCGCTTCAAGCCGATCAACGACACGCTCGGCCACGCGTTCGGCGACCGGCTGCTCCAGCACGTCGCGAACCGCCTGACCACGGCCGTCCGCGACATCGACACGGTGGCGCGCCTCGGCGGTGACGAGTTCGCCGTCCTGCTGCCGTCGGTGCTCTCGCCGGTCAACGCCCTGGTCGTCGCCGACCGGGTGCACCACGCGTTGCAGGAGTCCGTCGACCTGGACGGCCTCTCCGTCGACGTCGGCTGCAGCATCGGCGTCGCGATGTACCCGGCCGACTCGGCGGACGTCCACGACCTGCTCAAGCACGCGGACATCGCCATGTACGCGGCCAAGCGCGCCCGCCTCGGCACGTCCGTCTTCGAACCCGGCGACGACCACAGCGCCGCCCAGCTCACCGTGATCAGCGACCTGCGCCGCGCCATCGACCAGGAGGAGCTGGTGCTGCACTACCAGCCCAAGGCCGACCTGCGCACCGGCACCATCTGCGGCGCGGAGGTCCTGTGCCGCTGGCAGCACCCGCGCCTCGGCCTGCTCGGTCCTGACCGCTTCATCCCGGCAGCAGAGGAGACCGGGCTGATCGAACCCCTCACCCAGTACGTGCTCGACCGCGCCCTCGCCCAGTGCCACACCTGGCACACCGGCGGCTGGGACGTGCCGGTCTCGGTCAACGTCGGAGCCCAGTGCCTGCACGACCAGACGTTCCCCGAGCAGGTCGCCGACGTGCTGAAGCTGCACGGCCGTCCGCCGGACGTGCTGACGCTGGAGATCACCGAGAGCGCGATCATCGCCGACCCGCTCCGCGCGAGCGACGTGCTGACCCGCCTGCGGGACCTCGGTGTCCGGCTGTCGATCGACGACTTCGGCACCGGCTACTCGTCGATCGCCTACCTGCGCACGATGCCCGTGCACGAGATGAAGATCGACCGTTCGTTCACGACGAACATGCGCTCGGACCCGTCCAGCGGAGCGATCACCCGGTCGTTGCTCGGGCTCGCGCACAACCTGGAGCTGGAGGTCGTGGCCGAGGGCGTCGAGGACGAGGAGACGTGGTCCGCCCTCGCCGCCCTGGGCTGCGACATCGTGCAGGGGTACTGCCTGAGCAGGCCGTTGCCCGCCGACGAGTTCGCCGAATGGCTGCGCGACCGGACGCTCAAGGAGCTGACCGCGCCGTGAGCTACCGCTCGGTCGCGAGCCGGTAGGCGGCCGCGCCGATCAGCTCCAGCGACACCTGCAACCGCTCCAGGCTGATGTTGTCCCGGATCGTGTCCTCCGGCGTGTGGTAGATCGGCTCCAGCTGAGCGGGCCCGCCCTCGCCTCGCCAGCTGAAGTTCGCCGACGCCACGCCCTTCTCGTGGAACGGCACGTGGTCGCTCGACCCGCGCGCCACCGGCCCGTGCACCCGAGGGTCGTACCCGAGCCGCCGGGCCGCGGCGCGGACACCGGCGGTCGTCGCGTTGTCCGCGCCGTCGACGGACAGCAGCCAGTACGCCGTGGCGGGGTCGTGGCTCGTCGCGACCATGTCGTTCTGGAACACGCCCTTGATCCGCGCGATCTCCTCCGGCGCCAGCTGCGAGACGTAGTGCCGCGACCCGAGCAGCCCCTGTTCCTCCGACCCCCACAGGGCGAAGCGCAGCGCCTTGTGCGTCGGCAGGTAGCGCAGCACCCGCGCCAGTTCCAGGCACAGCACCGTGCCGCTGCCGTCGTCGTTGGCGCCAGGTGATCCCGGCACGCTGTCGTAGTGCGCGGTCACCATGACGACCCCGTTGTCCCGCCAGGGGAACGTCGCCGGTCGTTCCGCGATCACGTTGTAGGACGTCAGGTTCGGGTGGTGGGTCGTGCTGATCGTCAGCTCACCGGACCCCTGGGCGCGCAGCTTCTCCGTGTGCACCTGCGCGAGGCCGATCACCGGCACGGCGACGTTCCCGTCGAGCGTGGGGGAGAAGGCGCTGGACCTGCTGGCCGTCGTGGAGATCCGGCCGAGCACCACCGCCACCGCGCCGCGTTCGACGGCCGCGTGGGTCGGCGCGGATCCGGCCGGTGCGTTGACGTAGAAGGCGATCTTGCCGGTCAGGTCGGGCAGCTGGCCGTCGACCACCTCGACGAACGGCGCCCTGACCGTCACGCCGAGCGCCCCGAACCGCGAGGCACCGGCCTGCCAGCGCGAGTTGACCTCGGCGAGGTACTTGTCCGGGACGGTGAACGGTTGCGTCGTCACCTGGTACCGCAACGCCTTCAGCTCGCGGACGAGGTAGTCGCGGGCGCGGTGCTCGGACGCGGTGCCGCCGATGCGCGGCCCGATCCTGTCGCTGAGCACCTCGAGGTGTTCGAGCGCGTGACGTGCCCGGACCCTTGCCACGACGGGGAAGTCACCGAGGTCGAGGTCCGGGAGGTGCGCGGCGCCCGGCCGCTGCTCTGTCGCCGCGAGCGCGCTCGCGGGGTTGGCCACGACGGCGGCCACTCCGGCCGCCGCGGCCAGGAAGTCACGTCTGCGCATGTCCGTCCCCCATCTGAAGATGTGCCGGCCAGCCGAACGTAGGCAGGCGGGTGGAGGCGGGACAACCGACTAGTGGCTGGCTTTCGCCGACGCGTGGTCGAGGACGAGGTCCTGCACCTGCCGGCGTGCGTCCGAACGGGCCTTGTGCACGCACGCCATCAGTTGCGCCGCCAGCACCTCGGGGTCGAGGTCGCGCACGGCAGGGCTCAGCGTGATGCCCGTGGTGACGCCGTTCGAGTCGACCGTGACGCTGACGCCGCCGCGCGTGGCCTCACCGCTCACCGCCGCGAGCAGTCCGACGAGGTCGAGGTAGCGGTGTTCCTCGCGTTCGGCGGCGGCGTTGCGGCACTCCTCCCACCACTCGACGCGGCGGCGCAGCAACGCGGCCGCGGTCGCGGGATCGGACACCGGGACCGTCCACGAGCCGGACGCGGTGTGCAGCACGATCGCGTTCGCCTGCGCCGTGACGCGGAGGATGCGCGCGAACGCGACACCCGTGTCGACCCGTGAACCGCGCCGTGTGGTCCAGTCGACGCGGTCGGTGCCGATCACCACGCGGGAACCACCGCCCGCCAGCACGAGCGGGAACGCCGTCGAGCCGAGCTCCAGCACCGGCGTCGCGAGCAGTGAGCGATGAGCCATCCGGGCGAGCGCGCTCGCGGAGCCCGCGCCGAGGACCCCTGCCGCGCACAACGCCTTCACCGCGATGGCCGCGCCGGGGCTGAGCCGCAGCGCGATGCCGGAGCCGGGCAGCACACCGAGCACGAGCTGCGCGCCGGTCATCAGGGTGGTCGCGGGCAGCCACGAGTGCGGGTCGCTCAACCCGTTGCGGCGCAACCAGGACAGCAACGCCCACGCGCACGCCGCCGCGGCGACGGCCGGAATCGCCGACCACCACGGCATGATCCGCTGCCCGGCCGACGTCATCCCGGCGAGCACGACGCAGACGATGCCGATCGCGACGGGCAGCACACCGGCCGAGAGCAGCAGCAACGTCCTGGTGCGGCGCCACCGCGCTGCCAGCGCGTGGACGACCTGGGGATCATTGATCAACGGGATGGAGCGGGGGATGAGTGTCATTTGCGCGCCCCTCGTCAGCTCTCCGCCGCCACCGCGTGTGACGTGCGGGCCGACCAGACTTCCCGGCTCACCTGCCCGTGAATATGCCGCAAATGTCCAGACCAGACAAGGCATGTCCACTGTAGACAGTGCTGATAGCTGCTTGAATGCTGGAAATCACTCCGCGGAAACTCCGCGGAGCTGTTGACTACCAGGGTGATCACCTATGACATGGACGTCAGCGGTCTGACCGAGGACGATCTCACCGGTTTTTTCGTCGGCTGGCCCACGCCGCCGTCTCCCGCACAGCACCTCGCCGTGTTGCGGGGGAGCTACCGCGTGGTGATCGCACGCTCGGGGGACACCGTCGCGGGGTTCGTCACCATGATCAGCGACGGCGTGCTGACGGCGTTCGTCCCGTGGCTGGAGGTGCGGCCGGAGTTCCAGGGCCGGGGCATCGGGTCAGAGCTGGTGCGCAGGATCCTCGCCGAGGGCGCGCACCTCTACTCGGTCGACCTGACCTGCGACGACGCGCTGCGGCCGTTCTACGAACGCCTCGGCATGACCGCGCTCACCGGCATGGGGGTGCGCCACCGCGGCGCGGTGAGCGGCTAGATGCCTTCGAGGTCGAGGGTCTGCTGGTGCGGCCCGCCGGTGAACGAGCTGCTGAGCAGGCCGGCCGAACGGCACCGCCCGCACGTCACCGGTGAGGTCGTCGCCTTGAACCGGGTGAAGTCCCAGCTGCCGGTGCCGACGTGGCAGCCGGGGCCGGGCACCTCCAGCCCGAGCCAGCCCTGCAGCCGCACGGCGTGGACGACGTCGGACCCCTCGAGGTAGCCGTTGAGCCGTCCCGCGAACCGGTTGCGCGCCTCCCGCGCGGGCGCGCTGAGTGCCTCCTGCAACATCGAGATGCCGTTCATGACACCGATTCAACCTCACCCGGACGTGTCGAGCCTCGCACCACGCCGCTCCAGGACTGTGAGACTGCGCGCGCACCACCGCACGTTGCCCCGCTCGAACGACAGGCCGCGCAACAGGGTCAGGTACGGCCCGACCCGGTCGGCGTGGTCGAGGAACTCCTCCTCGGTCCGTCCGTCGAGCAGCCTGGCCCTGAGGCGCTCGTACCGCGCGACCTTCGCCTCCGCCCACTGCCTGCGTTCCCTGATCGAGGCCTTCACCGCCTCGACGTCACCCGCCTCCGCCGCCATGACCGCGACCAGCAGCTCGTCGCGGATCGCGGTGGGCCTGTGCTGCTCGGCCGTGAACGCGGTCAACGCCTCCAGGCCCTTCCCGGTCAGCGTGAACAACCGCTTGTTCGGCCGGCGCTCCTGCTCGACCGTGCGCGCCCGCACCAGCCCGTCCGCCTCCATCCTGTCCAGCTCGCGGTAGAGCTGCTGAGGGGTGCACGTCCAGAAGTTCGCCACCGACGCGTCGAACGCCTTCGCCAGGTCGTAGCCGGACGCCTCCCCGTCGAGCAAGGCGGCCATCACGGCGTTGCGCAGAGACATAGCCGCAGGTTACGGTGCCCTGACCTAGTCAACAAGTTGAGTACCGTGGGGTTGTGACGTGAACGCATTCCGCAAGGCGGTCGAGGCACGCGACACCGATGCCATCACGGCCTGCCTGGCCGACGACGTGGTGTTCACCAGTCCCGTCGCGTTCGCGCCGTACCCCGGCAAGCCGATCACCGCCGCGATCCTGCGCGCCGTCATGCGGGTGTTCGAGAACTTCCGCTACGAGCGCGAGATCATCGACGGCGACAACCACGCGCTGGTGTTCCGCGCGGAGGTGGGCGGCAAGGACGTCCAGGGGTGCGACTTCCTGCACCTCGACGCGGACGGGTTGATCGACGAGTTCACCGTCATGGTGCGTCCGCTGTCCGGCGCCCAAGCGCTGTCGGAGGCCATGGCCGCCCAGTTCGACCAGATCAAGGCAGAAGCGCTGGCGTCCTGACCCGAACCCTTGCACCCGCCCCACGTCGGCCAGGCCGCTAATTCCTTGTGCGGGCCTGGAGTTCGCGGAGCAGCGCGAGGTCGTGCAGATCCCGTTCGCACGGCTCGTAGCCCTGGTGGAAGTGGAGCTGCTGCTCGACCGACAGGCACGGCACGCCGGTCCAGAGGATCGTGCCGGTGACGAAGCACGAGGCCGGGTAGCGGAACGGTTCACCGGGCGTCAGCGAGGACTGCTCCGCGCTGCCGTCCCCGGCGAACCGCAGCGGGTGCAGGTCGATCTCGCGGCCGGTGGGACCGGTCAGCACGAACCGCACCGGGCGCCACGACAGGGTTTCCGCGAACCCGAGCTCCGCCAGTGCCGCCAGCACCCGCGGTTCCTGCTCCTCGCGGTGCATGAGGTCGAGGTCGTCGTGCGGTCTGGTCTGCCTGCCCACCAAGGCGTCGACGCCCCAGCCGCCGCCGATCCAGACGTCGGAACCGTCCAGCGCTGCCAGGATCTCGAGCACGTCCTCCGCGGTCATGCGCTCAGAAAACCAGTGCGAGCGCTTGCCGGGCCACCGCATTTCCCTGCTACGTTGCTGATCGTGCCGGACTTCAAGCTGCCGCTCTACGGCGCTGACACCGAACGCGGCGACCTCGCTCCCTGAGTCGCCCCGTTCCGCCGACACC
>JASLAV010001031.1 GCA_030146905.1 Lentzea sp.
CAGCGGTCCACCGCTGAGCCGTCCACCCCGTCTGCACCATGGCCGACATCGTGCCGGAAACGTCCTACGCGTGAGTGGGGAACCGTCCATCATGTGTCTGCGTCGCAGTGATCGAGGACCAACACGGGGGTGGCGATGTTCAGCGTTGAGCCAGAGTTGCTGCGCAACGCGTCCAAGGAGTTCGGCAACGGTTCCGACGCGGTGCGCGAGGCGGCGGAGATGATCTCGATGCTCGAGCTCGACGCCGGTGCGCTCGGCGAGGTCGACGCCGCCGCCGAGTTCGCGGACGCGGTGTCGAAGTTCGTCGGCACGCACGCCCAGGACCTCCAGCGCGGCTCCGCCTGGATCACCGACGCCGCTGAGGGCCTGGTGTCGAACGCCGATGCCTACCAGCGCACGGATGAAGATCACGAGTCGGTGCTGAAGAAGCTCGTGCAGGGACTTGGGGGCGGCAAGTGAGCTACACGGATCCGGAGAGCCTGTACGGCAAGCTCGCCTCGGGAGACGCCGGCCGGATCGCCGCCGCCGCGGACCCGATCACCGGTGCGATCAGCGCCGTCGGGCGCGCGGGTGAGTCCGTCTCCAAGGGCGGCAGGACCGCGGTCGGCAACTGGACCGGCGACACCGCCTCGAAGTTCACCGCGCGCGCCGAACTCTCCGCCACCGCTGCCAAGGCCGCCGGCGAACGTCTCGGCGCCGGGGTCGACATCGTGCAAGCCGCTTCCCGTGCCTACGGCCAGATGCGTGGTGCCGCCGACCAGGCGATCGGCGTGTGGCGCAGCCGTCCGCCCGGCATGGACGAGCAGCAGACCCGAATGCTCGCCGGCCAGGTCAACGACGCGCTGAACAGGGTCAAGTCCGGTTACGAGAACGTCCTGCGGACGTACGCGGGTGCTCTCACCAAGATCCCGCCCGGCTTCGAGGAGTCGGCGCGGTCGGACAGCGGCTGGAGCCGTGCCGCCCAGCGCGCCGGTACCAGCGGGCCGTTGCCTCCCGTGCCACCGCCGGGAAGCGATCCGAAGATGGTCGCCGACTGGTGGAAGTCGCTCAGCAAGGAACAGCAGGAAGCGCTCAAGAACACCAAGTACCAGGAGCTCGGCCAGCTCCGCGGCCTCCCCGCCGACGTGCTGGACCACGCGAACCGCAAGCGGATTCCCGAGGACCAGGCCAGGTTCAAGGCGCAGAAGGAAGACCTCCAGCGGCAGCTCGCGGACAGGGCGCGGGAGCTGGGCGTGGACCCGAACTCCGCCGCGGGGCAACGGGCGCTGCGCAACGACCCGCAGGGCTCGCAGCTGATGTCGCAGTACGACGATGCGGCACGGCGCGAGAAGAACGCGAACGACGCGGCGGGAGCGCTGCGCGAGGCTGAGAAGCTGAGCAACGAGAGCGGCAAGCAGGCGTACGTCCTGGCGTGGAGCCCTGACGGGGCAGGCGCCAAGGAAGGCGCGATCGCCGTCGCCTTCGGCAACCCGGACACCGCGGACAACGTCGCGGTGACCGTGCCCGGCACCACGTCCAAGCTCAGCAGCTTCGGCTTGGACCAGGCGGCCAACCTCAGCGCCGAGATGGGACCGAACGGCGCGGCGATCCAGTGGCTCGGTTATGACGCGCCGGAGTTCCTGCCGGGACAGGTCAACGACCCCGAGCAGGCGCGGGAGGGTGGCGCGATCCTGGCCAAGGACGTCGAGGGCTACCGAATCGCCAACCCCAACGCGCACGTCACGGTCGTCGGGCACAGCTACGGCAGCACGGTCGTCGGGTACTCCGCCATGGACAACGGGCTCAAGGCGGACGACATCGTGTTCGTCGGCTCGCCCGGTGTAGGTGCGTCCAACGTCGACCAGCTCTCGGCCGGTGCCGGGCACGTTTACGTCGGTGGCACCGAGCACGACCCGGTCATCCAGGCCACGAGCGGCGACTGGTTCACCAAGGACGGGTCGTCGACCGGGCCCTACGACTCGTCGTTCGGGGCGAAGACGTTCGGCACGTCCGGCGAGGACTGGATCGGGCACGCGCACTCGTCGTACTACGACAAGGACTCCGAGTCGCTCGAGAACATCGCCAGGATCGCCAACGGCAACGGCGGCGACGTCACCGAGCAGCGGTGGCAGGACGCGCCCACGCCTCGTGAGGTGCCGGGGTCGGACCTGCCGGGTGTCGGGCCCGTCATCGACTGGGGTGTCAACACGGGCAAGGAGGTCGTCGACATCGGCGAGGACGTCTGGCGCGGCGGCGGTCAGGTCGTGGACGACATCTCGCGGGGCGACTGGGGTGACGCGGCCGGGCACGCATGGGACACGACCAGGGAGGTCGCCGGTGACGCCGGTGACGTCGTGGTCGACACCGTGGGCAACGTCGTCGAGGTCGGGCGGGACGTCGTCGAGGGTGTCGGCGGCGCGATCAAGACCGTCGGCTCGTGGTTCTAGTGGTGTGGCCCGGAACGTTACCGGGCGGATTCGCGGTCAGACGGACGCATCGGGGTGCCGCCCCACGTCCTCGTACTGGATGTACGGGGGCGTGGGGGCGGTGCCGCGAGGTGTCCTGCTGAGCGTGAATCACCCAGCCGACGTTCCGAGTCGCCACTAGAACCTCACGACCGGCAGTAGTGGTGAGAGGTCGGCGCGGGTCCCGGAGGCGGTGACCCGCGCGCCGTCCACGGCGTCGGTCCACGACAGGGCGCCGGTCGCCAGTTCGAGCCACGTTCGGGGATCGGTCTCCACCACGTTCGGGGGTGTTCCCCTGGTGTGGCGCGGGCCCTCGACGCACTGCACCGCGGCGAACGGCGGAACGCGGACCTCGACGCTGCGGCCGGGTGCCACCTGCTCCAGCGTGCGCAGGCTCATGCGGACGGCGGCGGCGAGTACGGGGCGTTCCGGCTGGTCAGCCTCACCGCGCAGCCAGGGGAGGACGGCCTGCACCGCTGCTCGCATCTCGGCGGGGTCGACGGCTTTGGCTGGCACGGCACCCACATTAGCGAAGGGGCAGCGGCGCTCCCGGCGCTGTTGGTATATGTGGGCGGTGATCAGGAACTTCGCCGTCGTCGGTCCCGGGCAGGCGACCAGGGAACGGCTGACGGCGGCTCTGCAGGCCGCTCCGGACATGGCCGTCTACCGGATCGGGCGCGGTGCGGACCCGCTGCCCGTCTCCGCGACGTTCGACCCCGCCGACCAGCCGGGGTGCCGCAGCCTGCTCGACTGGTTCGAACGCGGTGCGCCCAAGGGCGCGGTGCTGCTGGTCGACGACTGGGCGTTGTGCTTCGAGCAGGACCCCGGGCTGGACCGCACCGTCGAGTGGATCGCGGCCTTCGGGCCGCCGCGAGGCGTGCAGGTCGTCGTCACGGCGCGGAAGTGGGCCGATGTGCCGCCACGGCTGCGCGCGCACCTGCACGGGGAGCCGACGGACTTCCTCGCGCTGCACGGCATCGACGCCGACCTCAGCGACATGTGGCAGCGCTCCGACCTGACGGCCGCGGCCGGTGTCGACGGCCGGGGCTGGCCGGTCCACCTGCGGATGGGGATCGGCGGTGCCGTGCACCTCGGCACGCCCGACCAGCTGCAGAGCGTGCTGCTCGGGCTCATGGCCACGCACTCGGCCGAACACCTGCAGTACCTCTTCATCGACGGCAACGGCAGCGGGGTGTTCGAGCCCCTGTCGTTCGCGTCGCAGGTCGCGCACTCGGTCACACCGGCGGACGCCGCGGCCTTCCCGCGGCTGGTGGACGCGCTGGCGGGCGAGCTCGGCAGGCGCCAGGAGGCCAAGAAGCGCGGTGAGCCGAGTCCCGACCTGCTGGTCTGCGTGGACGGCCCGGAGGCGTTGTTCCACATCGAGCCGCTGTTCCGCGAGATCCTGCTGGCGGTCTTACGCGCCGGGCGTGCGCTGGGCATGCACGTCCTGTACTCCAGCGGCGACCCGCAGACGCCGTACGAGCTGCCGGAGTGGCCGCTCGCCACACCGACCTACGACCTGGTCGAGATGCTGGAGCTCCTGCCGCACGCGCCCGGTGCGGGGCCCGCGCGCGAGATCATGCTCCCGCCGCTGGGCCACGACGGGGAACCGCTGACGCTCGACATGCTTCCGCCCGGCGCGCTCGGCGTGGTCGACAAGCCCTACGAGCACCGCCGGGACGTGCTCGTGCCGCACTTCACGACGGAGCTGCGCCACGGCGCGATCGTCGGCGCACCCGGCACCGGCAAGTCGACGGCGCTGCGCACGCTCGCGGCGGTCCTCGGCGACCTCGGCGCCTACCAGCTGCTCGACGGTCCCGGCGAACCCCTCGACCCGCAACGGCACATCGTCGTCACCGCGCGCACGTGGGACCAGGTCCCGCCGTTCATCAGGGACAGCCTCGCGCTCGGCATCGAGCTCCGCCTCGACGACCCCGCCACGTCGCTGGTCAACCCCCGCCGCGCCGCGACCGTGCCGGACCTGCCCGGCATCGGGCTCTCCGTGCGCGACAAGACCGCCGTCCAGATCGCGGTGCCGTGAGCCCGCGGGTCTACCGCATCAGCCCCTCCGACCACAGCGGTCAGAGCGTCCTGGCGTGGTTCGAACGCGGCGGCGAACCCGGCGCGACACTGCTGATCGACAACTGGAAGCT
>JASLAV010001035.1 GCA_030146905.1 Lentzea sp.
CGGGCGACCAGGACTCGATGTTGTCCTTCTACCGCACCGCTTTGCGCGTCCGCCGGGAGCACCCGGCGCTGGGCGCGGGCCTCACCTGGGTCGACGGCCCCGCCGGTGTCCTGTGGTTCGAACGCGACGGTGTCGCCTGCGCGGTGAACCTGTCCGGCTCGGTGGTGGAGCTGCCGGACCCCGGCTCGGTGCTGCTGGCGTCGTCGTACTACGGGGTGCGCGGCTCCCAGCTGCTCCTCCCGCCGGACACCGCGCTGTGGTGGAAGCTCTGACCAGCGCTTCTTCATGATCGACCAAAACTGTCAGACCCCCTGGGTACGGTCCGTGGACATCAGCTCCGGATCGGACTCAGGGGGGTTTCACCTTGTACGGGTGCGAGCTCGTCACCGTCCGGTTCGGACGGCTGGAACCACAGCACGCGTAACGCGGGAACGGCCGGGCGGCGACAAACGTCAGACCGGCGGAACACGTTCACGGTCAACACAGTTGCGGATCGATCGCAGGGGGTAGTCAGTGCGCAGGTGGGAGCTCGTCTCCGGCAGCTCGGCGAAGTTCTGGGAGGTCGGAAGGGAAGGTGCCGCGGTCACCGTCCGGTTCGGACGGCTGGACACCCACGGCCAGACCCAGACCAAGGAGCTCGCGTCCGTCGAGGCGGCGGAGGCGCACGTCGCGAAACTGGTGGCGGAGAAGGAGAAGAAGGGCTATCTCCCGGTGACCTCCGCCGAGGCCGGCGCCGCCGCGCAGCCGGTCGCCACCTCCCCTGCGGGCCTCACCACCACTGTGGACCAGCCTGCCGCCCCTGACCAGCCCGCCACGGCCGAACCGGCCGCCGCGAGCGTCCGGTCCACGGCCACCAAGCAACTCCCCGCCGACGAGGACACCTGGGTGATGCCCAGGGCGTGGCTGCGCGACGTGGTGCGCCAGCGCGGGTTCGACCCGGCTCCCGTGTTCACGGTCGACACGAAGCTGGCGGAGGAGGCGGGACTGCGGGTCGGCGAGCAGACCGCCGCCATCGAGCGGATCCTCGGCGAACCGGAGTCCGACGCCGACCTCGTGCACGCCGCGCGCGAGCACCTCGCCGGGCGGCCGAACCCGGTCGGGGCGGCGGCGATCGCGGCCATGACCTCGACCGGCGCGCAGTCCGTGCACGCCTGGATCGCCGATCACGGCGTGGTGTTCGCGACGGAGGCGGCGGTCGCGTTCACCCAGCTGGCCTGCACCAAGGAGTGGCTCCCGCAGCTGCGCGTGTACAGCAACGAACGCCTTCAGCCGCGCGGCGGCTACTTCCACGTCGGCCTCGACACCGTCGAGGGCAAGATTCTCCTGGCGATCCGGTACGCGCTGGCGGTCGCGGACGAACCCGAGCGCGAGGCCGCGGAGGCCGTGCTGTCCCACGTGGGCGATGCGGACGGACCGACCGCGAAGCTCGTGCGGGCGTTCCTGGTGCCGGGACACGCCGACTGGTTCGCCGAGGCGTGCCAGACCACGAACTCGCGCACCCGCTGGTGGATGCTGCCCTGCAGTGCCACCACCTTCGAGGAGTTCGAGCAGGCCAAGACGTGGGTCACGAACGGCACGTTCGTCCTGTACACCTCGCTCTACGTGCTGGGCCCAGCGATCGCGCCGTTGCTGGCCGGTGAGCTCGACCGCCAGTACCAGCGCGCGGACGGGCGCAAGCAGGTGCTGAAGATGCTCGCGGCGCTGCCCACCGACGAGGCGTTCACGATCCTGCTCGACCGCGTCGACACCAAGTACGCGCGCCCGGCGCTGCTGTCCGCGATGGCGGCGTTCCCGGCGCGGGCGGCCCGGTTGCTCGGCGAGCGGGCTTCCGGCAACGCCGAGCTGCGGCATCTGCTGACCGTGCACCTGAAGACGTACCCGCAGCTGGAAGCGCCGGAGGGCTTCGTCGCGGTCGAGTCGGTCGCCGTGGCGGAGGCGCCGGTCGAGGCGCTGCCGCCGTTGCTCGCGTCGCCGCCGTGGCTGAACCGCAAGCCCGCGGTGAAGACCGCGGTCATCCCCGGCCTGCCGGTGCCGTCGCCGTCGATCGTGTGGGAACCGGGCCAGCGCGAGGAGTGGCTCAACCTCGGCCGGCACACGGGCAACCGCACGACCTGGCAGGACCTGCTGAAGGAGTTCAAGTCGGACCGCAACGGTTACCGCATGCGGGACCTGTTCGCACTGGCGCCGGAGGACGAGGTGCGCCACCTGCTCGCGGACTGGCACCCGACGCTGGGCTGGAGCTCCGAGTCCACGGGCAAGCTGCTGGCCGCGCGGTTCGGGTTCGACGCCCTGCCGCCGCTCCTGCGGATCGTCGAGGGGAACTCCGGCGCGGCCGTGGTCGTGCTGCCGTTCGCCACGCCGGAGGTGGCCGCGCTGATGGCGGACTGGCTGGTGCGGCTCAAGCAGGTGCGCAAGGTGGCGCTGGAGTGGCTGGCGCGGCACCGCGAGATGGCCGCCCGCTTCCTCATCCCGCCCGCGCTGGGCAAGGCGGGTGCCGAACGCCGCAACGCCGAGGCGGCGCTGCGCCACCTGCACGGCGCGGGCGTCGACGTGGTGGCGCTCGCTCCCACCCCGGAGGCGGCCGCCGCGCTGGAGGCCTTCCTGGCCGTCGATCCCGTCGACCTGCTGCCGGCCAGGCTGCCGGTGATCGGTGAGTGGGCGGACACCCGGCTGTTGCCGCAGGTCCTGCTGCGCGACCGCAAGCATGCGCTCTCCCCCGAGGCCGCGAGCCGTCTGCTCATGATGGCGGCGCTGTCCAAGCCGGGTGAGGTCTACGCCGGTCTGCCGGTGGTCCGCGAGGCGCTGGACCGCGACTCGCTGGCGGAGTTCGCCTGGGCCGTCTTCCAGCGCTGGCAGGAGGTCGGCGCACCGTCGAAGGAGAGCTGGGCGCTCTCCGCGCTCGGCTGGTTCGGCGACGACTCCACGGTGCGCGCGCTGTCGCCGTTGATCCGCGTGTGGCCGGGCGAGAGCCAGCACGCCAGGGCCGTCGCGGGCCTGGACGTGCTCGCCGACATCGGCACCGAGGTGGCGCTGTCGCACCTGAACAGCATCGCGGAGAAGGTGAAGTTCAAGGGCCTCAAGACCAAGGCCCAGGAGAAGGTCGCGCAGATCGCCGCGGAGCTGGGCCTGTCGCGCGACCAGCTCGCGGACCGGCTGGTGCCGCGCCTCGGCCTCGACGACGAAGCCTCGCTGGTGATCGACTACGGGCCGCGCCGGTTCACCGTGGGCTTCGACGAGCAGCTCAAGCCGTTCGTCCTCGACCCCGACGGCAAGCGCCGCAAGGACCTGCCCAAGCCGGGGGCGAAGGACGACCAGGACCAGGCGCCGTTGGAGCACAAGCGGTTCATGGCGCTCAAGAAGGACGTTCGCGCCATCGCGTCCGACCAGATCCACCGCCTGGAACGGGCGATGGTCGACCAGCGCACGTGGACCACCGACGAGTTCCACACCGTGCTCGCCGGCCACCCGCTGCTCTGGCACATCGTCCGCCGCCTGGTGTGGATCACCGGTGAGGGCCACTCCTTCCGGCTGGCGGAGGACCGCACGCTGGCCGACTCGAACGACGACGAGTTCACCCTCCCCGAGGGGTCGGCCGTCCGCGTGGCGCACCCGGCGGACCTCCACGACGTGCTGGAGGCGTGGGGCGAGGTGTTCGCCGACTACGAGATCCTCCAGCCGTTCCCGCAGCTGGGACGTCCGCTGCACGTGCTGCCCTCCGGCGGCGACGTGCTGCCCCAGCTCAAGAAGTACTGCGACGTCGACTACCCGGTCGGCAAGATCCTCAGCCTCACCAAGAAGGGCTGGGTCCGCGGCGAGCCGCAGGACGGGGGCGTCGAGTGCTGGATCACCCGGCCGCTGCCCACCGGCGGTGCCCTCGTCGCCTCGCTCGACCCCGGCATCGCGGTCGGCGCGATCGACATCTTCCCCGAGCTCAAGTTCACCGAGCTGTGGTACTCGTCCGACGGCCAGGGCTACTGGTCGTCCCAGCGCACCGCGGCCACCACGTTCCAGGCCGACCCGATCACGCTCTCCGAGCTGCTGTCCGAGCTCGAGTCCCTGCGCGCCTGAGCGCGGACGTCCACTTTCTCAGCGATCCCAGGAGGTACAGGCAGTGCGCAGGTGGGAACTCGTCGCGGACAGCTCCGCGAAGTTCTGGGAGGTCGGGCGCGAGGGCGCGACGGTCGTCGTCCGGTTCGGACGGTTGCCGACCAACGGCCAGACCCAGACCAAGGAGCTCGCGTCCGAGGAGCTGGCCGAGGCGCACGTCGCGAAGCTGGTGGCGGAGAAGGAGAAGAAGGGCTACCGGTCCGTGGACGCGGCCGAGGTGCCCGACGCCCCCGCTCCGGTCACCAGGCAGGCCGCGGCGGAGAAGTCCGTCGACGAGGACGCGTGGGTGATGCCCGGGGCGTGGCTGCGCGACGTCGTCCGGCAGCGAGGGTTCGACCCGGCTCCGGAGTTCTCGCTCGACACCGCGATGGCCGCGCAGGCCCGGCAGGCGGTGCTCGACCAGACGGCGGAGATCGAGCGCGCGTTGTCCCACGAGGACTCCGACGAGGAGATGGTGAAAGCGGCCCGCGACCACCTGGCCGGGCGGGCGAACCCCGTGGGCGCGGCGGCGATCGCCGCCGTCACGAGGACGGGCCTGCCGTCCGTGCACGCCTGGATCGCCGACCATGGGATCGTGTTCGCCGCCGTCGCGGTCGTCGAGCGCATGGGCATGATCTTCACGAAGCAGTACGACACCCAGCGGGGCGCGTGGACGGAAGTCTGCCTGCAGAAGGTCAACGGCCGGTTCCACCCCTTCGCCACCGAGCCGGAAGGGCAGATGCTCACCGCCGTCCGGTACGCGCTGGCGGTCGCGGACGACGCCGAACGCGCGGACGCGGAGGCCGCGCTGGAGGGCCTGAACGGCTCTCCCGGGATGGAGGTGCGGTCCTACCTGGTGCCGTCGCGGACCGACTGGTTCGACCAGGTGTGCGGGAAGTCGTACACACCGGGCGACTGGTGGATGCTGCCGTGCAGCGCGATCGACTACGAGGGCTTCGCCAAGGCCGGCAAGTCGCTGACCGCCTCGGCCTTCGTCCTGTACACGGCGGTGTACGTGCTGGGGCCGGCCGTCGCGCCGTTGCTCGCCCCGGAGCTCGATTCCGAGAGCCGCTACCAGCGGGCGGTGGGACGTCAGCAGGTGCTGAAGGTGCTGTCGCTGCTGCCCACCGACGAGGCGTTCACGATCCTGCTCGACCGGCTGGACAAGAAGCACGTGCGGTCCGCGGTGCTGTCCGCGATGGCGGCGTTCCCGGCGCGAGCGGCCCGGCTGCTGGCGAAGCGGGCGTCCTCCGACTACGACGCGCGGCGGCTGCTGGGCGCGCACCTGCGGTCCAACCCGGATCTTGCCGTGCCGGACGAGGTCGCGGCGGTGCTCGCCGAGGCCGAGGCGGCGACCGTGCCGGAGGCGAGCCAGGACCAGCTGCCGCCGCTGCTCGCGAACCCGCCCTGGTTGCGCCGCGGGAAGCCGGTGAAGCCGGTCGTGCTGACGGACGTCCCCGCCGGCGGCTCCTCGGTGGTGTGGCAGCCGGGCGAGCAGGAGCAGTGGCTCGAGGCCGGCGCGGAGTGGAGGCAGGACCACCACGACTGGAAGAAGCTCCTCGAGAACTACCGCGCCGGCACCATCGGCTACTACGACAACGACCTGTTCCTCCTCGCACCCGACGACGAGGTGCGGCCCCTGCTGGCGGACTGGAAGCCGAACTACAGCTACGGCGTCGACGAGTGGGGCAAGAACATCGCCGCCCGCTTCGGCCTCGACGCCGTGCCCGCGCTCCTGCGGCACGTCCAGGCGGGACCCGCGACGACCGGCGTGATCCTGCTGCCGTTCGCCACCCCGGAGGTCGCGACGCTGATGGCCGACTGGTTCGCGAGGACCAAGCAGGCACGGCGCTGGGGCGTCGACTGGATGTCGCGGCACCGCGACCAGGCCGCGCGCCTGCTCATCCCGGCGGCCGCGGGCAAGGCGGGCGCCAGTCGCCGCAGCGCCGAGGCGTCACTGCGCTTCCTGAACGGCATCGGCGTGGACGTGGCGGCCATCGCGAGGAACTGCGGAGCGGACGCCGCGATCGACGTCGTGCTGTCGGTCGACCCGGTCGACGTGCTGCCGGCCAAGCTGCCGGTGATCGGCGAGTGGGCGGACACCCGGCTGCTCCCCCAGGTGCTGCTGCACGACCGCGGGCACGCGTTGTCCGCCGAGGCGGCGAGCCACCTGCTGATGACGGCGGCGCTGTCCAAACCCGGCGAGCTCTACGCGGGCCTGCCCGTGGTGCGGGAAGCACTCGACCGCGACTCGCTCGCGACGTTCGCGTGGAGCGTCTTCCAGGCCTGGCAGCAGGCCGGCGCGCCGTCGAAGGAGAACTGGGCGCTCACCGCGCTCGGCTGGTTCGGCGACGATTCCACCGTGCGGTCGCTGTCGCCTCTCATCCGCGCGTGGCCCGGCGAGAGCCAGCACGCCAAGGCCGTCGCCGGACTGGACGTGCTGGCCGACATCGGCACCGAGGTGGCGCTGTCGCACCTCAACAGCATCGCGGAGAAGGTGCCGTTCAAGGGCCTCAAGACCAAGGCCCAGGAGAAGGTGGCGCAGATCGCCGCCGAGCTGGGGCTCTCGCGCGACCAGCTGTCCGACCGCCTCGTGCCCCGCCTCGGCCTGGACGACGCCGCGACGCTGGTGATCGACTACGGCGCCCGCCGGTTCACCGTCGGGTTCGACGAGCAGCTCAAGCCGTTCGTCCTCGACCCGGACGGCAAGCGCCGCAAGGACCTCCCGAAGCCCGGTGCGAAGGACGACCAGGACAGGGCTCCGCTGGAGCACAAGCGGTTCGCGGGACTGAAGAAGGACGTCCGGACCATCGCGTCCGACCAGATCCAGCGCCTCGAACGCGCCATGGTCGACCAGCGCACCTGGACGGCCGAGGAGTTCCGGACCGTGCTCGCCGGTCACCCGTTGCTCTGGCACCTGGTGCGGCGCCTGGTCTGGATCACCGACACGGGCCTGTCCTTCCGGCTGGCCGAGGACCGCACGCTCGCCGACGCGAACGACGACGAGTTCACGCTGCCCGACGAGGCCGTCGTCCGCGTCGCGCACCCGGTGGACCTCCAGGACGAGGCGGCGGCCTGGGGCGAGGTCTTCGCCGACTACGAGATCCTCCAGCCGTTCCCGCAGCTGGGCCGCCCGGTCCACCTCGCGTCCGGCGACCTCCTGCCCCGGCTCAAGAAGTACTGCGACACCCCGTACCCGATCGGCAAGATCCTCGGCCTCACCAAGAAGGGCTGGGTCCGCGGCACACCGCAGGACGCGGGCGTCGAGTGCTGGATCACCCGGCCGTTCCCGGCCGGCGGTGCTCTCGTCGCGTCCCTGGAGCCCGGCATCGCGGTCGGCGCCATGGACGTCTTCCCCGAGGTCGGCTTCAGCGACGTGTGGTTCTCCCCCAGCGGCCGCGGCGACTGGTCCGCGCCGAGGAACGCCCCCGCCGCCTTCGACCTCGACCCCGTCACCACCTCCGAGCTCCTCTCCGAACTGGAGTCCCTGCAGTCATGACCAGCACGCAGACGATGCAGCGCCCGCCAGCCGAGGTCCGCTACGCCGACGAGCTCGCGCGGCTCCGCGACACCGACACCGCGCCGAAGCCACCCGGCTGGGCGCTGAGCCTCGCCGCCGCACGGCGGTTCGTGGTAGGCGACGAGAAGAGCGGCATCGCCAAGAAGTTCGTGGGCGATCCGTCCCTCGTGGACAGGGCGCTGGTCACGCTCGCGACCAGCCGCGGGCTGATGCTCGTCGGCGAGCCCGGCACGGCCAAGTCCTTGCTGTCCGAGCTGATCGCGGCCGCGGTCTGCGGGG
>JASLAV010001116.1 GCA_030146905.1 Lentzea sp.
GGCGCTGTCCGCCAGCAACGCGCGCAGCGCCCCGGCGTCGAGACCGGCCGCCTGGCCGAGCAGCACCGCCTCGGCCGTCGCGACCGCCTGACCGAACCACAGCAGGTTCACCAGCAGCTTGGCCGTGTACCCCTGGCAGGATCCGCCCACCAGCGCGATGCGGTCCGGGTCGGCGATCACCTCCAGCAGCGGCAGGAGATGGCGGAACGTCGCGGCGTCGCCGCCGGCGAAGAGCCGGAGGGTGCCCGACGCCGCGGCGTCGGGCCCACCTCCCATCGGTGCTTCCAGAACCGCGACACCGCGGGACCGGGCGTCTTCCTGGATCGCCCGCATGACCAGCGGTGAGCTGCTGGTCAGGTCGAGCCACGTGGCGCCACCGGGCAACTCCCGCAGCAACGACGCAGGCCCGCTCATCAGCGAACGGATCTCCGGGATGCCCGGCAGGACGGTGATCAGCACCTGCGCGTCCGCTGCGGCCGCGGCGGCGGAGGGTTCCCAGCGAGCGCCGCCGTCGATCACCGCGCCGGTCACGTCGTGGCGGACGTCGGTCACCACCACGTCGAAGCCGGCGGCGGCCAGGTTCCTGCTGATCGGCAGGCCCATCCGGCCCGCTCCCGCCAGTGCGATCCGCGCACCTGGCGGTAGTGCGTTGTGATCGCCTTCGTCGTGCACCGCCACAGACCCTCCTGTTGAGACGATCCCGATCCGTTATCGGGCAGAAAGTTCTTCGCGCACCCGGTGCCGATAGCGGAGCGGGGACTGCCCCACCTCACGTTTGAACGCGGTGCTGAAAGCGCTTTCCGACGAGTAGCCCAGCTCGGCCGCCAGCGACCCGATGCGCGCGTCGCTGTCACGAAGAGCGCGCTGTGCCAGCAGCATCCGCCAGCGGCTGAGGTAGGTCAGCGGCGGCATGCCCGCCACGGCGCGGAAGCGTTCGGCGAACGACGTCCGCGACATCGCCGTGGCGCGCGCCAGTTCCTCCAACCCCCAAGGCTTTCCGGGCTCGGCGTGCATCAGGCGCACCGCCGGGCGCAGTCTCTCGTCGGTCAGCATCCTCAGCCACCCCGGGGGCAGCTCGGCCTGGCCGACGTAGGCGCGCAGCATTTCGAGCAGCAGGAGCTGGCAGTGCTGCCGGATCGCGAACGCGGAACCCATCCGGTTCCCGGTCACCTCCTCGAACAGCCGGTGCAGGCTGCCCCGCAGGTTGGCAGCCGAGGCGGCGGAGGCCCGGACGTGTCCCAGCGGCGGGAGCGCCTGCAGCAGCAGGGCGTGACCGGCGGGGTTGAGGTCGACGTGACCGCCGATGAGGACGTCGTCGGCACCGAAGTCGGCACTGATGAGGCCCTGCGAGGGGAAGTCGGTCTCCGGTACGACCTCGCGGCGCGGCCCGTCACCGGTGCCGCCCTCGATGTGCAGCCACGACCGGTTGTTCAGGATGGCGACGTCACCAGGTCCGAGCTCGACCGGCTCGGCGCCGTCGGTGGTCAGGCGCGCCCGCCCGGACACCATCGCGGTGAACTTCAGCGGTGACTCGACGGCCGCGCGCGTCACCCAAGGCCCCCGCACCGCGAACCCGCCCGACAGCAGCCCGCGGATCTCGACGAGGTCGAACACCTCGGACAGCTGATCACCGGCCACACCGTACTCTCGCGCAAAAAATGCGGACCGTCAATGATTCACAGTACGGACCACCGTGCTTAGCGTGGTCGGCGTGACCCAGAAACAACACCCCATCGGAACCGGCTTCACCGCCGCGTCAACGGTCGACGACGTCCTCGAGGGCATCGACCTGTCGGGCAGGAACGTCGTCGTCACCGGCGGCCACGTCGGCCTCGGCCTGGAGACCACCCGCGCACTCAGCGGGGCGGGCGCGTCCGTCACCGTCGGCTCGCGCAACCCGGCCGCCGCGGCCCCTGCGCTGACCGGGATCGAGCGGGCCGAGGTCGAACAGCTCGACCTCATGGACCCGGCGTCGGTCGACGCGTTCGCCACCCGCTACCTCGCCTCCGGCCGCCCGCTCCACGCTCTGATCAACAACGCGGGCGTCATGGGCGGCCCGCTGCTCCGCGACGCGCGCGGCTACGAGTCGCAGTTCGCGACCAACCACCTCGGCCACTTCCAGCTGACCCTGGGCCTGCTGCCCGCACTGCGCGCCGCTCACGGCGCCCGAGTCGTCACCGTGACGTCCGGCGGCCACCGGCTCTCCGACATCCGCTGGGACGACCCGCACTTCACCACCGGCTACGAACCCATGCTCGGCTACGGCCAGTCCAAGACCGCCAACGTCCTGTTCGCCGTCGAGCTGGACCGGCGGTGGGCCGCGGACGGGATCCGCGGCTACGCCGTGCACCCCGGCGTCATCATCGGCACCGACCTGGGCCCGTCACGAACCGAGGACGGACTCGCCGTGACCGACGAGCAACTGCGGGCCATGGGCTTGGTGGACGGCGACGGCCAGCCGGTCATCGACCCCGCCCGCGGGATGAAGACCCCGCGCCAGGGCGCCAGCACCAGCGTGTTCGCCGCGACCAGCCCGCTGCTCGCCGGCATCGGCGGTGTCTACCTGAAGGACAACGACATCTCGCCGCTGGATACCCCGAGGCCGATCGACTTCGGCTCGCGGCAGGACGTCCCGTCCGACGTCGTACCCCACGCCGTCGATCCCGCGTCGGCACAACGGCTCTGGGAGCTGAGCGAGCGGCTGATCGAGGCACGTCCGGCGTAGTCCGCTCCGTCCACATCGGACGTCAGGCGGCCGGTCCCGCCGAGGACAAGACGGAGTGGACGACCTGCTGCGTCCGCGCCCAATCGGGGACGTTCGAGGCGCCGTAGACGATGTAGTCCAGACCGGCTCGCCGCCAGTAACGCGCGAACGCGTGCCGTTGCACACCGTCCACCGTGTACAGGAACTCCCACTCCACGACCTCGGCGCTCGACGAGACGGTGGCCAGCTTGATCCGCTGGTACCCGGTCTTCACCCCGGCCTCGTTGGCGGCGACGGCGTCGTAGAGCGGCCGGGCCTCGGAGGTGCTCGCGCCGTAGCGGACGAGGGCGCCCGGCGTGGCGGGATCGTCGGCCTGGTGGTTGGTCGGCTGGCTGCCGGGGGTGACCGTCCAGGTCTCCGGGATCGAGACGAAGATGCCGTTCGGTCCGTTCACCTTGCGAAAGCCCACCGGGGTGAACACGGAACCGGACACCGAAGTGGACGGACGAGTGGTCGTGTACCTCGTCGGTGGCGTTGTGATCGTTGTGAGGCGGTCACTGCTATTCGACGTCGCGGGGACTGGTGCCCCGGCTACGTCCGACGCGGCAGGAGACTGCTGCTCACCTCGCACGTAGCTCACGACCACAACGGCGCCGACCACCACGAACGACACGATCGCGGCCGCGATGACCACCTTGCCCTGCATCGATTTTCGCGCTGCGGGTGGCGGCGGCACTCCCGCGACCTGCGCGGGCACGTCCGCCGAGGGCTGTTCCCACGGGTGGCCGTACGTCGGCGATCCAGGCGGCGGCGGTGTGCCGGAGCCTGGCGCCGGTCCCCACAGAGGAACTCGCGCCGAGGCCGCGTCGTCCCTCGTCACACCGGTGTTCTCGGCGTCTTCCATGCCGGTCCGTCCTTCCGAAGTCACGTCCACCGGAAACAATCGCCACCACCTCGCGCGATGTTTCTCGCATGACGAGGAGAGCACGATGACCGCCGACCGTTCCGCACCAGGAGATCTGACGGACCACCGCGTGCCGGGCCGGGTGGCGGTCGGCACCATCACCCGGATCGGCGTGGCCGTCCGTCAGGAAGTTCCCGTGGGAAGGAACAGGACTCTCGCCACCTGGGGCTGCGCCGCGCTCGCCGTCGCCGGGGTGGCGCTCAGCCCGGTGGTGGGCGGGGTGTCGTTGCTGGCCAAGGCGGTTCTGACCGTCGCGGTGGCCGTGGTAGCGGTGTTCGCCCTGCACCGCTGGGTGCCGAAGCCCGGCGCCGTCGACGTGCACCCCTTCTGGGTCAAGGACGTGACCGGCACCGAACATCCCTGTCGCGCCAGTGGTGCAGTGCCGCACGGTCTGCTCGTGGAGGGCACGGGTGTCCAGGTCTACGGCCGGGTGGACAAAACCGGATCGGTGCTGGTGCGGCAGCTGATCACCGATGACGGCCGGGTGTGCCGGCCTCGTTTGCCGCTGCGACAGAGGATCGCGCGCGGCGCCGGGCTGGTGAAGGCCGCTCTGTGGTTCGGGGCGGCGCTGACGGTGGCATGGCTGCTGGTGTTCGCGCACTGAGCGTTGCTCTGGTCGAGTGACTGTCCGGTGGAAGTTCCGCTTGACGTAATGGTTTTCCGGTTGCGTTCGATGAGACCGGCATCGAACGCGTGACGTCCTCGATGGACATGAGGGAGCTGGTGGCGTGCCGAGGCCACTGATGAACAACAGGTCCGACTCCGCCGCCCGGGTCGGACGGACGACCGGTACGACCGGCAGAGCGGTGACGAAGGTGCTCGCCGAGCGCCGCTCAGCGCGTTACGTGCGATCGCTGCGCGCACTCGACGGCTCCGGCAAGGTGGGCACCGTCGACGTCAGCGAACTCGTCGACGCCGTGCACCGGGAGTTCGCCGACAAGTTCTGCGCCACACCACTTGGAATCGTCTCACGCTGCTATCTCGGCGTGCCGTACGAAGTCCACACGCTCGCGATGGACGGATCCATCATCTCGCACTACCGCACCGGAGAACCGCTGCCGCACGGCATGGACCGCGCGCGGTCCCTCGCGGAGTCCGAGCACTACCTCGCCATCGAGGTCTACCCGGACCGCCTGATGTGCGTCCGCCCCGACGGCTCGACCGTTCTGCTGGAGAGTGACCGGTGAACATGACCAACGTATCCGTGACCGACCTCTCCAAGTTGGTCAGCACGCTGAAGCAGGTGACGCGGAACCAGGAGGCGCTCGGCGAGCAGCAGGTCGCGTTGCACGGCGCCGTGTCGACCGTGCAACGCAACCAGGACAGCACACAGCAGGAGCTCCTGGGGCTCAAGGCGCAGTTCGTCGAGTACGTCCGCCGGGACGAACTGCGGCAGAACCTCCAGCTGGCCCAGGTGCAGATCCTGGAGGTGCGCGGCGAGCTGAACGACAAGTTCGGCAAGTTCGCCGAAGTGCGCGAGCTCGCCACCGGCACGTTGCAGGCGCTCGACGCGGGCATCGTCTCGCAGGGTGCCATCCGCGACCTGTCCGAGGAGCTGATGCTCCGCACGCCCGGCTACTGGCTCGCGCCCGCGCTGATCGCGGTCGCCGCCTGGATCAGGGACGAACCGGAGCTCGCCACCAAGGCGATCGGCGAGGCGCTGCGCAGGGACAACGACAAGGCGTCGCTGTTCTTCGCGCTCGTGCTGCGCCGCCACCAGCGCGACCGGGCGACCGCGGCCTGGGTGCGGCAGTACGCGGCCAGGCAGGACCCGACGAGGCTGTCGCGGGAGTTCGTCGTCGTGCTGGACGCAGTGTCGACCGGCACGTTCGGGCGCGAGGCGAAACCGCTGCTGCTGGAGCAGATGTCCGAGTGGTACGGACGACTGGGCCAGGACCAGGACACAGTGGACAGACAGGTCGACCGCTGGGCGAAGATGATCGACACGATGCGCCGCCCTGTCGACCCGCGCTACCACTTGCTGCCCGCGCTCAGCCCGACCTGGCCGCAGCTCAAGGACATGCTCGAAGGCGCGACCGTGCACGGCGCGGTGGAGGAGATGCTGAGGGCCACGTTCGACGGGCCGGTGCCGCAGAGCCACGACCTCCACGTGCGGGTGGACGACATCCTCGACGGGCTGGTGCGCGACTTCGACGCGGAGGAAGCCCCGTACCGGAAGAGGGAAGCGTGGCTGCAGGCCGTCGTGGACGCGGACGGCGACCACGACGTGGCGAAGAAGGTGATGGCCGCGGAGGACCCGCTGCACGAGCAGACGGTCGACTTCCTCACGCTGCTCAGCAACGCCGCGCTGCACGGCGACCGGGCCGGTGCCTCACCCGGCACCCGGCGGTTCACGCTGGCGCTGGCGCGCGACTGGCTGGTGCAGGGCGCGGGCAGGCTCGAAGCGGGCAACATCGCCTCGATGCCGTCCCGCGTCGAGCTGCGCGCCGAGGGCTGGACCGGCTGGGTGGACGGCGGCACCGACGAGCAGCAGCTGGTCGGCTCCCTGTCCGAGCACATCGACCGGGAGACCGAGCAGGCCGTCAGCGAGGTGGGGATGAGCGGTGCGGCCCAGGCCGCCTGCATCTTCGGCGGCCTGGCGCTGCTGGTCGCGTTGTTCTCGGCGTTGGGCGGCGCCGGCGGGTTCGCGTTGTTCCTCCTGCTCGTAGCCGCGGCACTGGGTGTGTGGATCGCCTTCGACCTCCGCTCGCTGCCTGCCCGCCGGGCGGAGATCCGCCGCAAGGGCGACCAGCGCCGCGTCGCCGCCGTGGTACGGCTGCGCGGGGCCGTCGCCGAGCTCGTGGACCTGCGCGACGAGTGGCAACGGGAGATCGGGAAGGCGCAGTCGCTGCGCACCTTCGCGGAGGGTCTCACCGCGAACTCCTTCGTCGCCACCGCACCCGACCAGCTGCGAGGAGCCTGACCATGCCCGGCCCAGCCCACAGCCAGGACCACACCGCGCACCAGCAGCAGGTGACCGCTCCACGCCACGGTGTCTCCGAACGGGACATCGCGCTGGAGCTGCCCGAGTGGGACCTCATGCCGCCGGTGGAGTTCCTCGACCGGCACCGGAGGCGGTGACCCGATGCGGCACGCACCCGGCCCGTACGCGGACTGGCGCGCGTGGCTCGACGCGTTCGCCGGCGGCACCGACCTGCCCTCCGGCCACCTCGCGCCGATCGACGAGCAGATGGGACGGCACGTGCAGGAGCGGTTGGTGCGGCACGTCTCCGAGGCGTTCGCACGACGGCAGCGCCGCTGGGCGGACACGTTCCAGCGCGACCTCGGCACGCTGCTCGGCGATCCGGGGAGGGCGGTGCAAGCGCTGGCGGCGGCGATGACGAGTGCCCGCACCCGGCTCGCGCCGTTGCGCCGGCTGTGCGCGCTCTCCGCGATGCCGCCGGTGCTGCGCGACCAGCTCTCGTCCGCGCTGGACGAGACGGTGCGGTCCTCGCAACGCAGCCTCGATGACTCGGTCAGGCACGCGCCGATAGAGCTGCAGGCGGTGGTGCGCGCGAACCGGCTGACGGCCGCGCCGGCACCGTCCCCTCCCCCGGCGCCCGGCAGGCAGGGCCCTGGCCGCCGAGTGATCATCTGAGCATCGGAGAACCACATGCCCAACGGAGCGGAGACCAAGGCCCGCGTCGAGTCGTACCTGCTCGCCCGGATCCCGTTCGTCTCCATCCGCACCGTCGAACGCGCCCGCGTGCTGGACGCGCTCGGCGAACTGGCCCGCGAGAAGCAGCTCGACGTCCTGGTGCACACCCTCAGCCAGGGGTTGCGCGACCTGCGCAGCAGGAGCGTGATCAGCGAGGACAAGTCGTTGCTGGGCGCGCTCGACCTCGCCGGTGAGTGGTTCCAGTCGAGGTCGAACCTCACGATCGTCTTCACCGACGTGCAGCACCTCTCCGACGACAACGACGTGTCACGGCGGTTCGCCGACCTCGCCACGCTCGCCGAGGAGCACGGCGGCTGCATCGTGATCATCACGTCCGACCCCGTGTGGAACACGCTGCAGCGCATGGGCATGTCGGTGCGGCTCGACCTCCCCGACTTCGACGAGATGCACCACGCGATCAGGGAGTTCCTGCGCCCGTACGCCACCGACATCCGCATCGAGTGGAGTCCGGCGGACTACGAGCAGGCGGCCTCGATCCTCGCCGGTGTCACGAAGACCGAGGCGCTGAACATCCTCGCCACGTTCGTGGTGAAGAAGGAGATCACCAAGGCCCACCTGGTGGAGCTCAGCCGGGCCAAGGACTCGATCTTCAGCGAGCTCTCCGGCATCGAACGCGTCGTGCTGCGGCCCGGCGAGTACGAGGTCGGCGGCCTCACCGGGCTGCGGCAGTGGCTGGACCGCAAACGCGACCTGCTCACCATGGACCTGCGCGACCGGGGCATCCGCGCTCCCCGCGGGGTGCTGCTGGTCGGCGTGCCGGGGTGCGGGAAGTCCTTGTCCGCCAAGACGATCGCCTCGGACTGGCAGCTGCCCCTGTACCGGCTGGACATGGGGGCGGTGCTCGGCGCGTACGTCGGCCAGTCGGAGAAGCGCCTGCGCGAGGCGCTCGCCACCGCGGACACCGTGGCGCCGTGCGTGCTGTGGATCGACGAGATCGAGAAGGGGCTCGCCGGTTCCGGTACCGACTCGACGGGGGTGACCACGCGACTGGTCGGCCAGTTCCTCTACTGGCTGCAGGAATCGCGCGCGAGGGTGTTCGTCGTCGCCACGGCGAACGACGTCCGCTCACTGCCGCAGGAACTGCTGCGCAGCGGCCGTTTCGACGACATGTTCTTCGTCGACCTGCCCGAGCCCGACGAACGGCGCGAGATCATCTCGATCTACCTGCGCAAGTACCTCCGGACGCCGGTCGAACCCGCTCTGGTCGACGAGCTGGTGCGGATCAGCGACGGGTTCGCCGGCTCCGACATCCAGGCCGCGGTGACCGAGATCTGCCACGAGGCGATCCGGATCGGCGACCACAACGTCGGCGAGGAGTACTACCTGAGCTGCTTCCGCAACGTCATCCCGCTGCTGCGGTCGGCGCCGGAGAAGGTCGAGGAGATCAGGCAGCTGCGGGACAGGGCCATCCCGGCGTCCGGCAGGAAACGCTCCGCGGTCGATCAGTCGGCCTCGGCCCGCCGGGTCGTGCTCGGCTGAAGCCTGCCCGCCGGCGAGACCGCCTCGGACAGCTCGGCGGCGGACTGGGCGACGAGCTCGGAGAAGGTCGCGTCCGGTTCGCTCAGCCAGCGGGACAGGGCGCGCCGGGAGATCACCATCGCCACGTCGACGAGGAAGCGCGCCTCGCCGGGCTCGGCACCGCGGCGTTCGAGTGCCGGCGCCAGCGCGTCGACGATGCCGGCGAGCTTGATCAGATCGCGTTCGGCCAGCGCCGGGTTGGCGGCGATCACCCTGGTGCGGCGCAGCAGGAACTCGCGTGAGCGGAAGACCTCGTCGGCGGTTCCCAGTGCGGTCAGCAGCGCCTCGGCCGGTGTGAGGCCCTCCGCCGCCGCCTCCACTCCGGCGACGAGGTGGGCCTCCACGTCCTTGCCGGCGAAGAGGACCTCCCGCTTGTCAGGGAAGTAGCGGTAGAAGGAGCGCTCGGTCAGGCCGGCGGTGCGCGCGATCTCCGCGACCGTGGTGCGTTCGAACCCCTGCGTGTCGAACAGCTCCAGCGCCGCTCGTTCGAGGCGGCCTTGTGCGTCGGACTCCCATCGCGGCATGCGGCCAAGGATATGACAGCAGAAGCTGTCGTCACGCTGCTACGGTTGATGACAACAGATGCTGTCATCACTTGGGAGACCGTCGTGAAGGCTCTTCAGTTCGACCGGATCGGCTCCCCGGAGGAGATCGTGCTCCGCGAGGTCCCCGCGCCGCGGCCGGGACCTGGCCAGATCCGGGTCGCCGTGCGGGCGTGCGGGCTGAACCCTGCCGACTGGGCGGTCGTCGACGGCCTGCTCGCCGACCAGTTGCCGCCGCTGCCACGCGGGCTCGGCTTCGAGGTCGCGGGCGTCGTGGATGCCCTCGGCGAGGGCGTCGACGACGTCGAGGTCGGCGACCGCGTGTTCGGCCCGGCGGTCCTCGACGGCCCTACGGCGGGGGCCGCCGAGTACGCGCTGATGGCGGCGTGGGCCCGCACGCCGGAGGGTGTCACCGACGAGCAGGCCGCCGCGTTGCCGATGGCGGCAGAGACGGCGTGGCAGGCGCTCGACGACCTCGGCGTGCAGCCGGGCGAGCTGCTGCTCGTCCACGGTGCGGGCTCCACCGTGGGTGAGGCGGCGGTGCGTCTCGCGCTGCACCGGGGCATCCGGGTGGTCGCCACCGCCGGGCCCCGGCGGGCCGCCGCCCTGGAGGAGATCGGCGCCAGGGTGACCGCCTATGGCGACGGCATGGCCGACCGCGTCACCGCGCTGGCGGGAGGACGCGTCGACCGCGCCCTGGACGCGGCCCCGACCGGCGGCCGGATCGACCGCGCCGACCAGGCCAGCCCCGCCGGCGGCTCGCTGCCGGTCCTGGTCGGGCTGACCGGCGACCCCGGCCGCGTCGTCACCGTCTCCGACTTCGCCGGCGCGGCCGAGCTGGGTGTCCTGGCCACCCGCATCGAGATGCACCACGGTCTCTTGGGCGAGTTCGCCAGGCTGGCCGGTGAAGGCGTCCTGACCGTGACGGTCGCCCGCACCTATCCGCTCGAGGAGATCCGGCAGGCCGCCGAGCTCAGCCAGTCCCGTCAGCCGGGGGGCAAGCTCGTGCTCGTCCCGTAACCGCTGTTCACGACCAGGCGTTGTCGGCGGCGAGCGACAGCTCCGCGATCCGCCACCCGCCTCCTGCGTGGTCGAGCCGGAAGGTGAACACACCGGTCGCGAGCACGGCCGCGTTCGACGTCAGCAGCAGGTACGCCGTCGCCGAGGCGGTTGGGGTGTCCTCGCCGCGCACGACGACGTTGGTCAGGTGGTGCCGCCGCTGCCCGGTCTCCCCCGCCCGCGCGGTTCGCACGAACTCCAGGACCGCCTCGCGTCCGGCGATGGGGCCGAGGACGGGTGCGCCGGGGATCTCGAACGTCCAGGTCGCGTCCTCGGCCAGCACGGCCTCCAGCGCCACCGGGTCGTGCCCGTCCAGCGCGAAGGCGTACCGGGCCAGGGTCTCGCTGACGGCGCTCATGCGACGGTGAGCACGATCTTGCCCCGCAGGTGCCCCCGCGCGGCTCGCTCGTGCGCGGCCTGGGCGTCCTTGAGGGCGAAGGTGCTGTCGATCGCGACGCGGAGGGTGCCGTCCTCGACCAGGCGGGCGATCTCGGTCAGCTGCGCGCCGCTCGACCGGACCTGCGTGGCCGTGACCGTGACGCCCAGCCTCGCGTTCTCCTCGTCGTCGAACTCGCCGAAGTAGACCGGGTAGAGGGAACCGCCGCGCTTCAGAGTCTTCAGGAAGCGCCTGCTCCGCGGCCCGCCGACGCAGTCCAGGACGAGGTCGACGTCGTGGACGACCTCCTCCGGGCTGTCCTTCGTGTAGTCGATGACCTCGTCGGCGCCGAGGTCGCGCAGGAACGCCTCGTGGGCGCCGGAGGCGACGGCGACGACCCGCGCGCCCCGCCACTTGGCGAGCTGCAGCGCGAGGTGCCCGACACCGCCGGCGGCGCCGTTGACCAGAACCGTGCTCCCGGCGCCGAGCGCCATCGGGCGGTGTTGCGCCCGCTGGAACGGCGAGGGGAAGTCGTGGCCCAGCTCGATCAGGAACTGCCAGGCCGTCAGTCCCGACATGGCCACGGCCGCGGCGTGTTCGTGGCTGACACCCGCCGGCTTGTGCGCGAAGTCCGCTGCCGGCGCGGTGACGTACTCGGCGTAGGCGCTGCCCTGCAGGGAGGCCGGGAAGTTCAGCATGCCGAACACCTCGTCGCCGGGCGCGAAGCCCTCGACGCCGGCACCGGTCGCCGTGACGACGCCCGAGACGTCGGTCCCCGGGATCAGGGGCAGCTCGACCGGCGGCTTCAGCTCGGCGGGCACGTCGGGCATCCCCTCACGGGCGTACCAGTCGGGTGGGTTGACGCCGACCGCGTGCACCCGGACGAGCAGCTGGCCCGGCCCCGGTTCCGGCACGGGCGCCGCCTCGTAGCGCAGCACCTCGGGTCCGCCGTACTCGTGCAGGCGGATCGCGTTCATGGTCTCAGTCGGCACAGCTCTCTCCTCTTCTCACGGGGGTAAGCTCTAAACGAGTCACAGACCCGCTTTCCCGAGTCACTGACCCGAATATATGGGTCACTGACTCGTTTACGCAAGGAGCGCAGATGAGGGCGGATGCCAAGGCCAACCGCGACCGCTTGCTCGACGTCGCCGGCACCGTCATCACCGAGCACGGCACCGAGGCGTCGATGCGCGACATCGCGCGCCGCGCCGGAGTCGGGCTGGCCACGTTGCAGCGGCACTTCCCGACCAGGGAGTCGCTGCTCGAAGCCCTCCTCCGCACGAGCTTCGACGAGCTGACCGAGCGGGCGGCGCAGGTCGAGTCCTCGAACCCGCCCGACGAGGCGCTGATGCTGTGGCTGCGCGACTTCATCGCGGTCTGCACGAACTACCGCGGCGTCGTGACGGCGATGGTGCAGGCGATCGAAGACCCCGAATCGGCGCTGCACACCTCCTGCGTCGCGATGCGCGGGTCCGGCGCACGGCTGCTCACCCGCGCCCAGGAGGGCGGCGTCGCACGCACCGACCTCGACGGCGCCGACCTGTTCGCCCTGGTCTCCTCGCTCGTCTGGCTCAGCGACCAGCCGGGACTCGAGGCGCGCGCCGAGCGCCTGTTCGAGATCGTCATGAGCGCCGTCGTGACGAAAGCGCGCTCCGTCTAGGGCCTGCCACACCTCCCGCAAAGAGAGCCGCCGTTCTGCTAGCCTTTGGACAAGCAGAACGTCGGCTCTTTTTACGGGAGGTGTGGGGTGCCACGGCTCACCGACGCGCGCAAGGACCTTCGACGCGCGCAGATCACCGAGGCGGCGGTGCGCTGCTTCGGGCGCAACGGCCTGGAGCGGACGTCGATCGCCGACATCACCGCCGAGTCGGGCCTGTCGACCGGATCGATCTACGCGCACTACCGCAGCAAGGCCGACCTGGTCCAGGCCGCCGCCCGTGCCACGCTGGCCAAGCGCGCGGAGGTGCTGGGCGGGTACGCCCAGGCCGAGAACCCGCCCGGCCCCGACGAGCTGCTCGCCAGGATGACCTCCGTCATCGACCCGGTCGAGGCCAGGTTCGGCGTGCAGATCTGGGCGGAGGCGACGACCGACCCGGTGATCGGCGGCATCGTCACGGACATGATCGACCGGTTGCGCCGGATGGTGCACGACTGCACGACGGCGTGGCTGCTCAAGGCCGAGGGCGGTGACCAGGCCGCCGTCCGTGAGCGGGCCGCTCCGCTCGCACGTCAGGTGGTCGCCCTCTACCTCGCCGAACTGCTCCAGGCCGCGCTGCGACCACCTACCGAGGAGACCACGTCATGATCAGCACGACCGGTTCGTTCGACGGCCGCGCCGTCCACCGGATGGGCTACGGCGCCATGCAGCTCGAACGTCTGCACGACCGGCGCGAGGAGGCCGTGGCGCTGCTGCGGCGCGCGGTCGAGCTGGGCGTGGACCACGTCGACACCGCCGAGTTCTACGGCTTCGGGTTCGTCAACGCGGTGATCCGCGAGACGCTGCGCGACGAGGACGGCGTCCTGGTCGTCAGCAAGGTCGGCGCCGACCCCAACCCGGAGGGGCCGCTTCCGCTGCGGCCGGCGCAGCGACCGGAGCAGCTGCGGGCCAGCGTCGAGAACAACCTGCGCGATCTGGGCACCGACCGGCTCGACGCGGTGAACCTCCGCCGCCTCGACGCGGGCCCCGGTCTGCGGCCGGAGGGCGACCAGGTGGTCGACCTCGACGACCAGCTCGCGGTGATGACCGCGATGCGCGACGAGGGCAAGATCGACGCGATCGGCCTGAGCAGCGTGACGCTCGACGTGCTGCGCAGGGCCCTGCCCGCCGACATCGCCTGCGTGCAGAACGCCTACAGCCTGGTCTCCCGCGACGACGAGGACATGGTGCGGCTGTGCCTGGCGGAGGGGATCGCCTGGGTGCCCTACTTCCCGCTCGGCGGCACCTTCCCCGGCCTGCCCAAGGTGACCGACGAACCCGCGGTGCACGCCGCCGCGACGTCGCTGGGGGTCACGCCCGCCCAGATCGGCCTCGCGTGGCTGCTGCACCACGCGCCGAACGTGCTGCCCATCCCCGGCACCGCCAGCACCGCCCACCTCAAGGCCAACATGGCGGCCGCCGAGATCACCTTCGACGCCGCGACGCTCGCCGCCCTCGACGCCGTCGAGTCCCGCTCCAGCGAAGTCCCCATCGGATGAGGGCCGTCGCCTACCGCGACACCGGCGGTCCCGAGGTCCTCGAACTCGTCGACCGCGAGCTGCCGTCACCCGGTCCGGGTGAGGTCCGCGTCCGCGTCGCCGTGTCGGGCGTGAACCCGGCCGACGTGCAGGCGCGTTCCGGCGCCGGGCACCCCAAGAACTTCCCCGAGATCACCCCGCACCACGACGGCGCGGGCAGGGTCGACGCGGTCGGTGACGGCGTCGACCCCGGCCGCGTCGGCCAGCGGGTGTGGCTGTTCATGGCCGCGGCCGGGAGGCCGGCCGGCACCGCGGCCGAGTTCACGGTCGTGCCGGCGGACCGGGCCGTGCCGTTGCCGGACGGTGCCGGCTTCGACGTCGGCGCGGCGATCGGCATCCCCGCGCTCACCGCGCACCGCGCGCTCACCGTCGCCGAGGACGGGCCCTGCCGCCTGCGACCGGGTGCGCTCGACGGCAAGGTGGTGCTGGCCGCGGGCGGCGCCGGTGCCGTGGGGCACGCCGTGATCCAGCTCGCCCGGTGGGCGGGCGCCACCGTGATCAGCACGGTCAGCGGCCGGGAGAAGGCCCTGCTGGCCACCGCCGCCGGTGCCCACCACGTCGTCAACTACCGCGAGGGCGACCCGGCCGCCGTGATCCGCGAGACCGCGCCCGACGGCATCGACGTCATCGCCGAGGTCGCCCTCGGCGCGAACCTCGGGCTCGACCTCGACGTCCTCCGCTTCCGCGGCACGATCTCCACCTACGCCAACGACGGCGGCAAGCCGGTCGACCTCGACGTGCGGCGGAACATGGTGATGAACACCCGCCTGCAGTTCGTGGTGCTCTACACAGCGGGGCCGCGGGTGCTCGCCGCGGCCGTCGAGGACGTCGCCGCCGCGATCGCCGACGGCGCCCTGCCCGTGGGCGAGGAGCACGGCCTGCCACTGCTGAGGTTCCCGCTCGACCGCACCGCCGACGCGCACCGGGCGGTCGAGAACGGCGCCGTCGGCAAGGTGCTGATCGACGTCACGGCGTGAACGACCACGTGCGGCCTACTTCTTCGACGCCTCGATCTGGCACTCCTTCGTGTGCTGCAGCCCGAGCGTGATCGACTCCTGGTCGTTGTTCGGACCGCCGTAGGAGAGGCCGACCATCTCCGAGCCCGCCTCCCGGTGCACCTCGACGTACCGGACGCCCTTCTGCCGCAGGCACTGCACGACGCGGTTGGCGAAGTCGGTGGCCTCGGGGTTGGCGGCGTCGAGCTCCCACGCGGGCAGCGGCTTCTTCGGCTCGCACACCTGGTACGCCTTGTCGGCGGCCTCCTTCGACGGCGGCGGGTCGGCCCTCTTGTCCACACCGTGCTCCGTGAGACACCGCAGGTAGGGCGCTCCCAGTGCCTCGGTGTCCTCCGGCGTCATGTCCAGGCGCTCGCGCGGGCGTTGCTGCTCGGGTGCGGCCGACGCCGGCGTGCTGCCGGGGGTGGACAGGGACGCCACCTCCTGGCCGCCGCTCTCCTGCCGCGCGGAGCACGACGCCAGGACCAGTGCCGCGCAAACCACCACAATCCGCTTCATGCGGTGATCTTCGTGGTCACTTGTGAGGATCCTGTGTGAATCAGGTGTCCAGCCTGAGGGGAGCACGCCGATGCGATGCCCACTTTCGGGTGGTCACGGCGTGTCGATGAGGATTCGGCCCTCCACCGGGC
>JASLAV010001145.1 GCA_030146905.1 Lentzea sp.
GCGACCATCTCGTTGAACTTGAGGCCTGCCAGGTGCCGCTCGCCGTAGCCGAGCCAGCAGATCCTGGCTGGCAGGCCCTGGAACTCGACACGCTCCCCCGCCATCTTGATCCACCTGGCGAGCTGCTCGTTCTCCGGGAACAGCTCCAGGATCGCCCTGTCGGTCTTGGCGATGTCCTCGGGGTCGCCGGACAGCGCCGCCCAGCGGAACGGGCCCCTGCCCTCGCAGAACAGCGGCCGGATGTACGCGGGCACGAAGCCGGGGAACGCGAACGCGCGGTCGTAGCCGCCGAGCTGCGCCTCGCCGCGGATCGAGTTGCCGTAGTCGAACACCTCCGCGCCGCGGTCCATGAACCCGACCATCGCCTCGACGTGCGTGGCCATCGAGGCCCGCGCCCTGTCGGTGAACTCCTCCGGCTTGGAGGCGGCGTAGTCCTGCCAGTCCTCCAGGGCCACGCCGACGGGCAGGTACGCCAGCGGGTCGTGCGCCGACGTCTGGTCCGTCACGATGTCTGCGGGGACCTCGCGGCGCAGCAGCTCGGGCAGGATCTCCGCCGCGTTGCCCACGACACCGACGGAAACGGCCTCACCGGCGGCCTTCGCGGCCAGCACGCGCTCGATCGCGGAGTCCAGGTCGGCGGCGACCTCGTCCAGGTAGCGGGTCTCCACCCGGCGCTGGGCGCGGTGCGGGTCGGCCTCGATGCACAGCGCGACGCCCTCGTTCATCGTCACGGCCAGCGGCTGCGCGCCGCCCATGCCGCCGAGGCCCGCGGTGACCGTCAACGTTCCGCGCAGCGTGCCGTTGAAGCGCTTGTTGGCGACGGCGGCGAACGTCTCGTAGGTGCCCTGCAGGATGCCCTGCGTGCCGATGTAGATCCACGAACCGGCGGTCATCTGCCCGTACATCGTGAGGCCCTCGGCCTCCAGGCGGCGGAACTCGGGCCAGTTCGCCCAGTCCGGCACGAGGTTCGAGTTCGCGATCAGCACCCGCGGCGCCCACTCGTGCGTGCGCATGACCCCGACCGGGCGTCCCGACTGCACCAGCAGCGTCTCGTCGGCTTCCAGCCGGGCCAGCTCGCGGGAGATCGCCTCGAACGACGGCCAGTCGCGCGCGGCCTTGCCCGTACCGCCGTAGACGACGAGGTCCTCCGGACGTTCGGCCACGTCGGGGTCGAGGTTGTTGTGGAACATCCGCAGCGCGGCCTCGGTCGACCACTGCTTGGCGGTCAGCGACGTGCCTCGGTCAGCTCGAACGGTCATGACAGAGCTCCACTTCGGATCAGGGCCTCGGCGGCGGCGATCTCGGGTGCGAGGTGGCGGTCGGGGCCGGGGCCGGAGACCGTCTCGCGCAGCTTCGCCACGGCGGCGGCCGTCGCGGGGGCGGGCTTGAGGGGCGCGCGCAGGTCCAGCGCACGCGCGGCGGTGAGCAGTTCGACGGCCAGCACGGTGGTCAGGCCGTCCACGGCCTTGCGCAGCTTGCGGGCGGCGGACCAGCCCATCGACACGTGGTCCTCCTGCATCGCGGAGGACGGGATCGAGTCGACCGACGCCGGCACGGCCAGGCGCTTGAGCTCGGACACGATCGCGGCCTGGGTGTACTGGGCGATCATGTGGCCGGAGTCGACGCCGGGGTCGTCGGCGAGGAACGGCGGCAGCCCGTGCGACCGCGAGACGTCGAGCATGCGGTCGGTGCGGCGCTCGGCGATGGACGCCACGTCCGCGACCGGGATGGCGAGGAAGTCCAGCACGTAGGCGATGGGGGCGCCGTGGAAGTTGCCGTTCGACTCGACCCTGCCGTCCGCCAGCACCACCGGGTTGTCGATCACCGACGACAGCTCGCGGTCCGCCACCGTCGCCGCGTACGCCACCGTGTCGCGTGCGGCGCCGTGGACCTGCGGGGAGCAGCGCAGCGAGTACGCGTCCTGCACTCGGGTGCAGTCGGGGCCGCGGTGCGAGGCGACGATCTCGGAGTCGCGCAGGAACGCGAGCATCCGCGCGGCGCTGACGTTCTGGCCGGGGTGCGGGCGCAGCGCGTGCAGCTCCGGCTCGAAGACGCGGTCGGTGCCGAGCAGCGCCTCGACGCTCATGGCGGCGGTGAGGTCGGCGATGTCCAGCAGCCGGGTGAGGTCGGCGATCGCCAGCGCCAGCATGCCGAGCATGCCGTCGGTGCCGTTGATCAGCGCGAGACCTTCCTTCTCTGCCAGCCGCACCGGTTCGATGCCGGCTTCCGCCAGCGCCTCCGCCGCGGTGACCAGTTCGCCCGCCGCGTTGCGGACCATGCCCTCGCCCATCAGCGCCAGCGCGCTCGCCGACAACGGCGCGAGGTCACCTGAACAGCCCAGCGAGCCGAACTCGTGCACGACGGGCGTGATGCCGGCGTTCAGCACCCCGGCCATCGCGTCCACAGTGGACAAGCGAACACCGGTGTGGCCGGTCGCCAGGGTGCGCAGGCGCAGCAGCATCAGCGCGCGCACGACCTCGCGTTCGACTTCGGGACCGGAACCGGCGGCGTGCGAGCGGATCAAAGACCGCTGCAGCTGGGCACGGCGGTCCGGCGGGATGTGCCGGACGGCGAGCGCCCCGAACCCGGTCGAGACGCCGTACGTGGGGCGTTCGGCCGTGGCGAGCTGTTCGATGTGGCCACGGGCGGTGGTGACCGCCTCACGGGCCGCCGCGGTGATCTCCACGGGGGCGCCGTCGCGGGCGACGGCATGAACGTCATCGAGGGTCAGAGGCTTCGGACCCAGCTCCACCGGTTGTCGCATGGAGACATCACAACGCTCCGGGGCCGGCTCAGCGACCCCGGAGCGCGTGATGGTGTCTGGTACTCCAGACTGACCGGGCTTTAGAGCCCCGTGCCGATCCAGTTCGTGTCCGGGTGGTCCATGTGCTGCATGGACACCCTGGTCGCGGCGTCGAGCAGGCTGTCCGTGCTCTCGCCGTCACCCGACACGGTGAGCCACAGCCCGCTGTCCTGCACCACGAGCGCACCGCTGCCGACGATCGCGCCCGTCTTGCCGCGCACGGTCACCGGCGCGCCATCGGTCTGCGCGGGCGCGCTCGTCGAGAGCGTCACCACGAACTTCTCCGAACGCCACTGCGCGGTCCACCGGTTGAGCGTGCTGCCCCAGATGTCACCGGCCGGCCTGCCGTCGAGCGAGAACGGCGCCAGGTAGGTGAGCTTCGCGTCGGCCCGCACCGAGTCGGCGACCCTCATCGCGGTCTCCCGCCCGTCGGCCTCACCGCGCACCGACACGGCGAGGACGTCCTGCGCCTGCCACACGACCTCGGTGGTCTGGCCGGGCGACTGGCCCTGGACCGTCCTGACCCACGCCTTCAGCCCGCGGACGCTGGTCTCCAGCCATCCGTCGAGGTCCGGCAGCTTCCTGGAGTTCGTCAGGCTGACGCGGGCGTCACCTGTCTGCTGCGTCGGGTCCTTGTCCTTGATGCTCGCCGGCACCCAGACGCGGGTCGTCTCGTCGCCGACGCTGCGGAACGTCTCGACGTAGCCTTCCGGCAGCCAGTGCGGCGCGTACTTGATCTCGACGCTCCCGCCGTTCGCGGGCAACAGCGCGGCGGCGGCGTTGTCCGAGGTCGGCGGCGTGTACCTGTCGCTGGCGATGACACCCGCGAAGATCAGGACGGCGACGGCGGCCACTCCCGCGGTGGCGATCAGGAAGATGTTGCTGCGCTGCTGCTTGCGCTTGCGCCGCAGGGCGTTCAGCGTCGGTCCGGGATGCGGCGTGCGTTCGGCGAGCTTGCCGAGCGCGTCCTTGATGAGCTGTTCGGTGTCGTTCACGACAGGCCCTCCCCGAGCCGCAACCCGACACCAGCGGGTTCCGGCGTGTGATCCAGGCGGAGTGTGGCCAGCGCACGCGAGATGTGGCTGCGCACTGTTCCCTCGGCACAACCGAGCATCTGTGCGATCTCCGAGTCCTCGTAGTTCTCGTAGTAGCGGAGCACGATCGCGGCCCGCTGCTTGCGGGGCAGCTTCGCGATCCGCTGCAACATGGCTTCCCGCTCGTCGTAGTGGTGCGTCGTGTCCGAGACGGGCGGGGTGACGGACTCCAGGGTCGTCATGCAGAGGGCGACGTCCTTGGCCGCCCTGCGCCGGCGCCACGAGAGGTACTCGTTGGTCACCATGCGCTTGACGTAGGCGTGAGGGAGGTCGACTGATCCGATGCGGTCCCATTTCTGCTGCGCACGCAGCAGGACCTCCTGGACCACGTCCTGGGCCAGGTGCGGGTCGCACGTGAGCACGGTGGCATAGCGCAGCAACGGGGTCACCTGTTCTGCCACGAAGTCATCGAAACTCGGTGTCAATCCCGACCCCCTTCAAAACCGTCACACCCCTATGACGCACCTCGGGCTCGTTCTGTTGAGTGTGCCCTGATGGAGGAACGGCGTGGGCTGCATCACGTGGGAAAATCACTTCCGTGGGCAGCAGCAGCGACGTTCCCGCGCTACGGCGAGGGCTTGCGGTCCTCCGGCTGCTCGCGGGCAGGCCCGGACCGGTCTCGGCGGCGTCGGTGGCGCGCGAGCTGAACCTCCCCAGGTCAACGACCTACCACCTGCTGTCGGAGCTGACCGAGGCCGGTTTCGCGACCCACTTCCCCGAGGAGAAGCGCTACGGCCTCGGCGTCGCGTCGTTCGAGCTGGGGTCCGCCTACCTGCGGCACGACCCGCTGGAGCGCCTCGCCCGCCCTCTGTTGCGCAAGCTGGCCGATCGGATGGAAAAGGTCGCGCATCTGGGTGTCCTGCACGGCGCGGAGGCGCTGTACCTGGTACGCGAACAGCCGCGGCAACCGCAGACGATCGTGTCCGACGTGGGCGTGCGGCTGCCGGCCCACCTCACCGCCTCCGGCCGCGCGATGCTGGCGAACCTGCCCCCCGCGCAGGTCAGGGCGCTGTTCCCGTCCGTGGAGTCGTTCGTCGACAGGACGGGCCGCGGCCCGCACAACCTGCCGGCGCTGCGGCGGTTGCTCACCGCCGAACGCAGGCAGGGCTGGGCGGTCGAGGACGGGTTCGTGACGGTCGGGTTCGCCTCGGTGGCGGCTCCGGTGTTCGACCACGGCGAGCGGCCGATCGCGGCGATCACTCTGACGTTCCGGCACCTGTGCGACACGCCCTGCAGCCAGGCGTGGCCCGACCTGGCCAAGGAGGTCCGCAAGGCTGCCGAGGAGCTCACGGGGCGGATCGGCGGTCACGCGGCGTCGGGGTAGCCGGCCGCGGACCGCTGGGTCGTGCTCCTGCTGCACGACCTGCATGGCCGTACAAGCGAAAACCGCTGACCTGCAGCCGTGAGAGCTGCGGGCCAGCGGTTCTCAGAGGCCGGTCAGATGCCCGCGGAGGCGAGCCACTCCTTGGCGACCTTCTCCGGTTCCGGCTTGTCCGTCCCCGCCAGCTTCTGGTTCAGCTCCAGCAGCGTCTTCGTGTCGAGCTTCTTCGAGATGGCGTTGAGGGTGTCGCGGACCTGCTGCGACGCCTTCTTCTCGTTGACGAGCGGCAGCACGTTCTGCGCGGCGAACACGTTCTTCGGGTCTTCCAGCACGACGAACTCGTTGGCCTTGATGGCGTAGTCCGTCGTGAACAGGTCGGCCGCCTGCACCGTGTTGTCCTTCAGCCCGGCGACGGTCAGCGGGCCGCCGACGTCGAGGGACTTGAACTCCTTGAACTCGCAGTTGTACTTGGCCTTCAGGCCCGGCAGGCCGTCGGGGCGGTTCTGGAACTCCGGCGGGCCGCCGAAGACCAGGTCCTTGCAGTACGGCACGAGGTCGTCGATCGACTTGAGGCTGTACTGGGCCGCGATCTGCTTGGTGACGACGACCGCGTCCTTGTCCTCGGCGGCCGCCTTGTCGAGCACGACCAGGTTCTGCGGCAGGGCCTTCTTCAGCGCCGCGTACACCTCGTCGGAGCCGACCTCCGGCGCTTCCTTGTTGACGTGCTTGAGGAGCACGCCCGAGTACTCGGGGATCAGGTCGATCGAGCCGTCCTGCACGCCCTTGAAGTAGAGCTCGCGGTTGCCGATGTTCATCTTCTTCGACACCTTGATGCCCTTGGCGGCCAAGGCTTCCGCGTAGATCTCGGCGAGCAGGCGCGACTCCGGGAAGTTCGCGGAGCCCACGACGATGGTGTCCGTCGGGGCCGGTTCGCCGCCACCGCTGTTCGACAGCGGGTCACCGCCGCACGCTGACAAAAGCATGACCGCGGCGACGGCTGTCGCGATGCGCTTCATCTCTTTCCTCCGGTTCCTGCTGGACGCAGCCCTGGCGAGACCGTCAGCCTTTGCAGGCCGGCGAAAGCCAGGTCGACGAGAACGGCGAGCAGTGCCACGAGCACCGCGCCGGCGAGCATCTGTCCGAAATCCTGCAGGGCGAGGCCGTCGAAGACGAGCCTGCCGAGGCCACCGGCGCCCGTGTAGGCGGCGATGGTGGCGGTCGCGACCACCTGCAGCGCGGCGCCGCGGAAACCGCCGTAGATCAACGGAAGCGCGTTCGGGATCTCCACGCGCAGCAGCACGCCCGACTCGCGCATGCCGACGCCCCTCGCCGCGTCGACGGTCACCGGCTCCACCGCGCGCACGCCGGCGTAGGTGCCCGCCATGATCGGCGGGATCGCCAGCAGCACCAGCGCGACGTACACCGGGAAGTCGCCCAGGCCCGCCCACAGCACGACGAGGATCAGCACCGCCGTCGTCGGCAACGCGCGCAGGGCGTTGGAGAGCCCGACGATCACGAAGCCGCCCTTGCCGGTGTGGCCGACGAACGCGCCGAGCGGGATCGCGATCACCGCGGCGATCAGCAGCGTGAAGACCGTGTAGCCGAGGTGTTCCAGCAGCCGCACCGGGATACCGGTCGTGCCGGACCAGTGCGCGGGGTCGAAGAGCCAGCCGCCCATTCAGCTCACCTCCCCACCCGTGCCCACGGCGTGAGCAGACGTCCGGCCAGCAACAGCAACCCGTCCGCGAGCACCGCCAGCACGACCGTCCCGATGAGGCCCGCGAGGACCTTCTCCGTGTGGTCGGTCTGGTAGCCCTCGGTGAAGAGCTGGCCGTAGCCGCCAAGGCCGACGAGCGCGCCCACGCTCACCATGCTGATGTTCGACACCGTCGCGACGCGCAGTCCCGCGATCGTGACCGGCAGCGCGAGCGGGAAGTCGACGGTCAGGAACCGGCGCAACGGCCGGAACCCCATCGCGTTCGCCGCGGCCGTCACGTGACCCGGCACGGCGGAGAGCGCGTCCGCGACCGACCGCACCATCAGCGCGACCGTGTAGACCACCAGCGGCACGATGACGTTGATCTCGTCGAGGATCTTCACGCCGAGCAGCACCGGGGTGATCACGATCAGCGCGATGGACGGGATCGTGAACAGGACGTTGGCGAACGGGAAGAGGATCGCGCGGGCCGTCGAGGACCGGCTCGCCACCCACCCGAGGGGGATGGAGAGCACGAACCCGATCAGCACCGGCACGACGGAGAGCCGCAGGTGCACCTCGGTGACCTCCCAGAACCTCCCCCAGTTCTCGAGGATCCAGGTCACTTCGGGACCTCACCCGCCGTGCGGGCCTTCGCGAGAGCCTTGATCACGTCGTCGGCCCTGACCACACCGGTCACGGCACCGGCGCCGTCGATCATCACGCCGAGCGCGGACGGCGAGCTGAGCGCCGCGTCGAGCGCGCCCCGCAACGACGTGCCGTCGTAGAGGGAGCCACCGGCGATGAGGTCCTTCTCGCTGACCTCGACCTCACCGTCCACAGAGGACAGCCAGCCCTTCGGCCGGTTCTCGTCGTCGACGACGAGAGTCCAGTCGTCGACGGTGACGCGCTCACCGAGCTTGGCCGTGGCGACCGGGTGCACCGGCACGTCGGCGTGCAGGAAGGTGAGCGTGCGGTAGCCGCGGTCCCTGCCGACGAACGAGGCGACGAAGTCGTTGGCGGGCGCGCTGAGCAGCTCCGCGGGCTTCGCGTACTGGGCGAGGTGGCCGCCGGTCTGGAACACCGCGACGCGCTCGCCGAGCTTGAGCGCCTCGTCGATGTCGTGCGTGACGAACACGATCGTCTTGTCGAGCTCCGCCTGCAGGCGGAGGAGCTCGTTCTGCAGGTCCTCGCGCACGACGGGGTCGACGGCGCTGAACGGTTCGTCCATCAACAGCACGGGCGGGTCGGCGGCGAGCGCGCGGGCGACACCCACGCGTTGCTGCTGCCCGCCCGAGAGCTGTGCCGGGTACCGCTTGCCGAAGGCCGGGTCGAGCCCGACGATCTCCAGCAGCTCCGCGGCGCGCGTGCGGGCCCTGCGTCTGTCCCAACCGGACAGCAGCGGCACCGTCGCGACGTTGTCGAGCACCGTGCGGTGCGGGAAGAGCCCCGCCTGCTGGATCACGTAGCCGATGCCGCGCCGCAGGGTCGGCGGGTCGACGGTCAGCACGTCCTTGCCGTCCACGAGGATCGTGCCCGACGTGGGGTCGATCATGCGGTTGACCATGCGCAGCGACGTCGTCTTGCCACAGCCGGAAGGACCGACGAACACCGTGATGGTGCCCGCCTCGACCGTGAGGTCGAGCTCGTCGACAGCGATGGTTCCGTCCTCGAACCGCTTGGTTACGGCCCGGAACTCGATCACCCGAAGATCCCTCCGGTCGTGACGGCCACCCCGTTCGGACCGCCCTGGATGTAGATCCCAGAGACCTTAACTCGTTCGGCGTACCCCGGCACAGCGTTCCACTATGTGACAGGCCGTATGGTTTACCGCTTGTGACGATCGACCAGGTTCGGCAGTTGGTGTCGGAGCGCGGAGTGCACGCCCGCAAGCTCCGCGAGGTGTTGTCCCTGCTCAGTGAGGACTGGCACCCGCTGTCCGAACTCGTGCGCCTGCCGGCCGTGCCCCGGCGCACCGTCCAGGACCTGCTGAAAGCCCTGGGTGACGACGCCGAATCTTCAGACGATCGTTACCGCATCGCGCCCGGTCTGGTGGCCTCCTACCGCGCCGAGTTCGGCGTCTCGGGTGTCCGCGACCACACGGACGTGCTGCGGCAGATCCTCGTGGACATCGCCGACGTACCAGCGCCTCTGTCCTCGCTGGACCACGTTCAGGCGACCGCTGAGACCGCTCTCAACCGCGCGGTGTGGCTGAACTCCACCTACGACCTGGCGGGCAAGCGGCTGCTGTGCCTTGGCGACCACGACCTGACGTCGCTGGCCGTCGCCGCGGTCAACCCCGCCGTGTCGATCACGGTCGTCGACCTGGACGAGCGCCTGCTGGAGTTCATCGACTCACGGGCGGCCACCCGCGAACTCGACGTCCGAACCTTGCACTGCGACATGCGTTTCGGGCTGCCCACCTCGGTCCTGGAATCGTTCGACCTGGTGTTCAGCGACCCGCCCTACACGCCGGAGGGCATGGGCCTGTTCGCAGGACGTGCCGTCGAGGCGCTCGGGGACATCGCAGCCGGACGGGTGCTGCTGGCCTACGGCTTCTCCGACAGGACGCCCGCGCTGGGCCTGAAGGTCCAGCAGGAGCTGCAGAAGCTCGGGCTCGTCTTCGAGGCGATCCTGCCCGCGTTCCACCGCTTCGACGGCGCGCAGGCCATCGGGTCCGCCGCCGACCTGTACGTCTGCCGGCCGACCGGACGTCGCGCGGTCGCGGGCGGCACGCGGATCTACACGCACGGCGCGCAGTCCGTGGAGTCCTCGGGACCGTCGAAGGAAGCGCTCGCGGCCCTGTCCGAACTGGCGCCGCGTCCCGAGTCCTCGCCGCCGCCCAAGCCGCGCGCCGCCGGGTGGGCCGAGCCCGTCGGCAAGGGCGCCGCGTCGCTGGCCGTCGACCTGTCGGCGGATCCGGGACCGTGGCTGCTGCGGACGCTGCTGTCGTCGTCACCGGCGCGGCTGGCGTGCCTGGTGCCGAACAACCACCCCGCGGTGTCGTCGGAGGCGGGCCAGAAGGAGCTCCAGGAGCTCGTGGCGACGCGGTTCAAGCTGAAGTTCCTGCGCAACAACCCGGATGCCAAGACCACGATCGTCGTCGCCGATCAGGTCCTGACCGGAACGTTGTCGCTGGGCGACCGCACGGTCCGCGAGGTGCTGATGAAGGCGCACGGCAAGCTGAGCAACGTGTGGCGCGAGGCGTTGATCACCGCGTCGCAGGGCGTGCTGACCAAGAGGCAGGCCGCCGAGATCGTCGACAACGCCGCAGTGGCGTCCGACGACCTCGACCTGAGGCTGATCGACCTGCCCAAGCACCGGATCGCGGCACTGCTGCCGGAGATCTCAGCCAGCGCGCGGTATGTGGAGCGGACCGAGGGCTAGTATCGCGCGGAACTCCTTGGGCGGCACCGGACGCGAGAACAACCAGCCCTGGTAGGCGTCCACGCCGACCCCGCGCAGCACGTGGAACTGCGTGGCCGTCTCGACGCCCTCGGCCACGCACTTGCGGCCCATGGCGCGGGCCATGTCCACCACGGCACGGGCGACGGCGAAGTCCGACGAGTCGTTGCCCACGCCGGACACGAAGCGCCGGTCCACCTTGATGATCTGCGCCGGCAGGTCCTTCAGGCGGGCCAGCGACGAGTAGCCGGTGCCGAAGTCGTCCACCGCGAACTGCACGCCGCGCTGCACCAGCTCGTCCATCGACTGGCGCACGCGGGACGGCAGGTCGACGAACGCGGTCTCGACCAGCTCCAGCACCACGCGTTCCCACGGGACGCCGGACTCCATGATCGCGTTCGAGACGATGTCGACGAACTCGGGATCGCCGGGCACGAGGCCCGCGAGGTTCACCGCGACGGACACCGGGCGGCCGTCGGGCGCGGGCCAGGTGGCGGCCTCCTTCAGCGCCGTGCGCAGCACCCAGCGGTCCAGCTCGCGCATCAGGTCGCCCTGTTCGGCGACCGGCAGGAAGACGTCCGGCGGCAGCAGCCCGCGGTCGGGGTGCGGCCAGCGCACCAGCGCCTCCGCGGTCAGCACCGAGCCGTCCACGCCCACGACCGGCTGGTAGTGCAGCGCCAGGCCGTCGTGCTGCAACGCCTCGCGCAGCTGGCCTTCGAGGTGCACCTGGCGGTCGGCGGAGGCGATCAGCGCCGCCGACGCGAGCGAGACGCGTCCGGCGCCGTTGCGCTTGGCCTCGAACATCGCGGCGTCGGCGAACCGCAGCAGGTCGGCACCGTTGGCGCGCGAGCCGTTCGGGACGGCGGCACCGATCGACGCCGAGACGCGGACCAGCTGGCCATGCACCGGGACGGCGGTGCGCAACAACGACGCCACGCGCGTGGCCAGCGCGTCCACGCCGCCCACGGCGTCGATGTCCTCGGAGATGATCACGTACTCGTCGCCGGACAGGCGGGCGGCGGTGCAGCCGTCGGGCAGGCCGCCCTCCAGGCGCCTGGCCAGCGCCACGAGCAGCTCGTCGCCCGCGTCGTGACCGAGGGAGTCGTTGACGCGCTTGAAGTTGTCGATGTCGCAGAAGAGGACGGCGACCTTGGAACGGCCGGGGCCGTCGAGCACCTTGCCGAGGATCTCCTTGACCAGCGCGCGGTTCGGCAGCCCGGTCAGCTCGTCGTGGGTGGCCTGGTGGCGCAGGGCCTCGGCGGCACGGCGGCGTTCGGTGATGTCCAGGAACACGATCAGCCAGAAGCGGCGGCCGTCGTCCTGCACCGACAGCGCGATGTGCAGCTCGCAGTAGACCTTCTCGCCGTCGGGGCGGACGAGGATGCGCTGCGGGATCTTCTGCGTGCGCTCGGCGGCCCACTGCAGGCCCGGCGAGGTGTCCTCGGGGTGGGTGAGCTGCTCGGCGGTCATGCCGCGCAGCTGCTCCAGCTCCATGCCCAGCAGGTCGCACAACGCGTCGTTGGCGTCGACCAGGCGCTCGCCCTCGTCGAACAGCCCGATGCCGACGGGCGTGACGGACACGAGGTCGGTGAAGCGCTGCGAGGAGCGCTTCATGCGGGCCTCGGCCGCGCGCTGCTCGGTGACGTCCTGGGCGGTGCCGACGGCGAGCTGCTTGCCGCGGGCGTCGTGGACGATCATGCCGTGGCAGCGGAAGATGCGGGTCGTGCCGTCGCGGCGCACCACGCGGTGCTCGCACTGGACGGCGACCTCGTCGACGGCGAGCTGGCGCCACAGGTCGTCGACCCAGGCGCGGTCCTCGGGGTGCACGAGGTCGAGGTAGTAGCGGTAGTCGCCCGCCACGTCGGCGGGGATGTCGTAGAGGTCGCGCAGCATGTCCGACCACACGACCTCGCCGGTCGCCGGGTTCCACTCCCACATGCCGAGGCGGGCCGCCTGCTGCGCGTCCGCCAATCTTCGGCGGTCCTCGCGCATCTGGCGTTCCAGCGCACGCGCTTCGGTGACGTCCTGGATCGTGCCGTGGTAGCGCTCGATGCGGCCGGACGGCGCGATCTCCGCACGCGCGCGGCACATGTAGACGCGTTCGCCGACCTCGCTGCGGACCTCGATCTCGACCGGCTCGCCGTCGCTGGCGTGCAGCAACGAGTGGCGGATCGCCTTGACGGCTTCCCTGTCGTCCGGGTGCACGCCGCTGAGCAGGTCGTCGTCCGGCGTCATGCCCAGCTCGGCGTACATCTCCAGCAGCACTTCGCTGCGGTGCACGGCGCGCGTGCCGGTCTCGTAGGCCCAGCTGCCGATGCGGGCGATGCGCTGCGCCTCCAGCAGCCGCGCCCGTTCCTGGGCGAGCTCGGTGGCCGCGCGCTTGGACTCCGTGATGTCGCGGATGTAGCCGGTGATCTTGTCCAGGCTGCCGGCGTCGTCCAGTCTCGCCTCGGCGACACCGCGGATCCACCGCAGCTGCCCGTCGGGGCGCACGATCCGGTACTCGATGTCGATCGGGTCGCCGGTGATCTCGCGGCCGTGCCAGTACGTCTCGACCATGTGGTGGTCGTCGGGGTGCACGACGTCGAGGACGGCCTGTGCACCCGGCACGACGGCGCCGCGTTCGATGCCGAGGAGTTCGTAGTGCGTGTCCGACCAGACGGTCAGGCCGGTCCTGGGGTCGAACTCCCACGAGCCCAGCTCCGCGACCCTCTGCACCTTGCGCAGCCGGCGCTGTTCGTCGCGCAACGCGTCCGCGGCCGAGGCGAGGTCGGAGACGTCGATCAGCAGGACGGCCTGCAGGCCCGTTCCCGGTACGGCGGTGCGGGCGACGCGCACCGGCAGCTCGGTGCCGTCCGCGCGGGACAGGCGGAGGTCGGAGGCGTTGCCGACGAGCAGCTCGCTCAGCGGGTGCCCGACGATGTCGTCGGTCCCCTGTGCGCCGGCCAGCTCCACCGCGGCCCGGTTCGCCTGCATGACGACGCCCTTGCCGTCGACGAGCAACGACGGCGTGTCGGGCAGGGTAAGCCCGTCCAGCGTCACCGGAGGCTTCTCAGCCGTCCGTGCACGGCCGTTCACCACCGTCGCGCGACCCACCCACTTGGGCACCGACCCACCCTCTCCCGCATTCACCGCCCGCGGCAATTCGGGTGGGCACGACAACGGCACCCGAACGGCGGCAAACACGAACCCTCTCCCCGGGTGAACACCCGAGGAGAGGGACGGTAGCGCTTCGGACGGTCATCGCCCACCCCTGCACGGGTTAACGAAAAGCCACGTTCGTGGTTCCGGTCGAAGTGCAGATGAAAACGGGTGGCGAATGCGGGCCGGGTTCAGAACCGGCTCAAGCCCAGCTCAGGCCACCCCGTCCGCCTTCGCGGCGACGGCCACGGCGGCGGCGACCTCAGGCCCGACGCGCGGGTCGAGCGCGGAGGGAACAATTCGATCTGGGCCCAAATCATCTTTCGCGACGGCGAGAATTGCGTCGGCCGCCGCGAGTTTCATGCCCTCGGTGATCCGTCGCGCACCCGCGTCGAGCGCCCCGCGGAAAATGCCGGGGAACGCGAGCACGTTGTTGATCTGGTTCGGGAAGTCGCTGCGGCCGGTCGCGACGATCGCGGCGTGCCTGGCGGCGACCTCCGGGTGCACCTCGGGGTCGGGGTTCGAGAGCGCGAAGACGATCGAGTCGTCCGCCATGCTCGCGATCA
>JASLAV010001155.1 GCA_030146905.1 Lentzea sp.
TTTTCGGTCCGGTTTGGGCCAGTATTTTCGGTATGCGGCATCGTCGATTCCTGATTCCCGTCTCAGTTTTCGTGGTCATCGCGCTCGGGGTGGGGCTGTACCTGTTCCAGCCGTGGCGGCTGCTCACGGTTCGCGAAACGAACGAGGCTCTGCTCGTGCCGGCGTCCACCACGCAGTCCGCGATCCCGTCCACCGGGCAGTCGGCGCCTTCCAGTGCTCCCGCGCCCGTTGTGGAAACGGCGAAGGAGGTGGCCGCCGGGCAGTGGCGGTCGCTCGAACACGCGACCACCGGTAAGGCGAGCCTGATCAGGCTGCCCGGTGGCGGACATTCGGTGCAGTTCGCTGCTTTGAACACCAGCGATGGTCCTGACCTGTACGTTTACCTCTCGCCGCACGCGTCGGGGTCGTCGGAGAAAACGTTTGGAGAGGGTTTCACGAACCTCGGCAAGCTGAAGGGCAACCGCGGCGACCAGGTGTACGAGATTCCGGCCGGTGTCGACGTCTCCACCATTCGGAGCGTGGTGATCTGGTGCAAGAGGTTCTCCGCCGGCTTCGCCGTAGCACCGCTGGAACAAGCCTGAAACATCCCGGTCCCGGGTGGTCTCTTCGCACTATTGACTTTCCTGGTCTAGACCACATAGCGTTATTGGAACGGACACCACATCGTCCCTTGCCGATGGAAGTGCGCAAGCCCCGTCGGCGAGGAGTACGGCTCACTGGGTGGGCCCTCGACGGCGGTGATGCGGCTCCCACTCTCCCGGGGGCCGCATCACCGCCGTTGGCGTTCTACTGTGGGTCGTGCACACCCGGACCGTGGCGATCCACTACGTGCGCGCGGCACTGCGCGCGTGCCCGGAGCCGTCCGCCGTCCTGCGTGGCGCCGGCATTCCCGCGAGCCTCCTCGCCGACGACCGGGCGCGTGTCACGCCCGAGCAGTACACGAAGTTCATCCAGACGCTCTGGGAAGTCCTCGACGACGAGTTCATGGGCTTCGGACCCCGGCCGTCCAAGCGCGGCACGTTCGCGATGATGTGCCTGCTGGCCGTCCACTGCCCCGACCTGGAGTCCGCACTGCGGCGCGGACTGGCGTTCTACTCGCTCTTCGAGCAGCCGCTGCGCCTGTCGCTCGACGGCGGACGCTTCACGCTCCACATCCCCGGCGACCCCGACCACTTCCTCACCGAATCCCTCCTCGTGCTGTGGCACCGGTTCTCGTCGTGGCTGATCGGCCGCCGCATCCCGTTGCGCAGCGCCGAGTTCGGTTACCCGGAGCCCGCGCACGCCGCCGAGTACCACCTGATCTTCGGATGCCCGCTGACCTTCGACGCGCCCGCCACCGCCATCTCGTTCGACCCGAGGTTCCTGCGCATGCCGGTCGTGCAGGACGAGGCGGCGTTGCGGCGCTTCCTGCGGCACTCCCCGGCGGAGCTGTTGTCGCGCCGGGACCACGGGGCGGACACGGCCGCGCACGTGCGGCGGCTGCTCGGGCGCGGGGTGAGCGGCCTGGAGGCCGTCGCGGCCGCGCTCGGGGTGTCCGCGCCCACGTTGCGGCGCAGGCTCGCCGCCGAGGGCACGTCGTTCCGCGAGGTGCGGGAGCAGTTGTTGCGCGACCAGGCGGTGGCCTCGCTGGTGCGCGGCGGCGAGTCGGTGGAGGAGCTGGCGCTGCGCCTCGGGTTCTCCGAGGCGAGCGCCTTCCACCGGGCCTTCAAGCGGTGGACCGGGTCCTCACCCGGCTCCTACCGCGCCTAGCGGCGACGTTCCGGGCCACACCGCTAAAACTTGTCGCGCTCCCGCAGCGAGGCCGGGGGACGGAACCGTTCGCCGTAGGTGTCGGCGAGGTAGTCCGCGCGCTCCACGAACGCCTGCACGCCGTAGGAGTTGATGAACTGCAGCGTGCCGCCGCTCCACGGCGCGAAGCCGAACCCGAAGATCGAGCCGATGTTCGCGTCCGCCACGGACGTCAGCACGCCCTCGTCCAGGCACCGCACGGTTTCCAGCGACTGCACGAACAGCAGCCGGTCGCGGACGTCCTGTTCGGACACTCCCGCGTCGGCCTTCGCGTACCGGGTCGTGAGCTCCGGCCACAGGAACTTCTTGCCGCCCTCGGGGTACTCGTAGAAGCCCGCGCCGCTCGACTTCCCGCTGCGCCCCAACGACACCATCTCGCGGATGAGGTCGTAGGCCGCGCTCTCCGACACCAGCGACGGGTCGTCGGCCAGCGTTTGGTCGTGGATCTTGAGCTGCAACGAGAGCGTCACCTCGTCGGACACCGCCAGCGGGCCGACTGCCATGCCGGACTTCTTGGCCACGTTCTCGATGAGCGCGGGGGCCACGCCCTCCGCCAGCATCGTGACCGCCTCGATGACGTACGTGCCGAACGTCCGCGAGGTGTAGAAGCCGCGCGAGTCGTTGACCACGATCGGCGTCTTCCCGATCTGCCGCACGTAGTCCAGCGCGCGCTGGAGCGTCTCCTCTGACGTCTTCTCGCCGCGGATGATCTCCACGAGCCGCATCTTCGGCACCGGTGAGAAGAAGTGCAGGCCGATGAACCGCTCCGGCGCCGTCACCGCGGACGCCAGGCCGGTGATCGGCAGCGTCGAGGTGTTGGACGCGATCACCGCGTCCGGCAGCGCCTTCGCCTCGGCGGAGGGCAGCACCTCGTTCTTCAGCTCGCGGTTCTCGAAGACCGCCTCGATGACCAGGTCGCAGCCGGCGAGGTCGTCGTCGGAGTCGGTCGGGGTGATGCCTTCCAGGCCCTGAGCGCCCTTCTGGGCGCCTTCCAGGGTGACGTCCTTCAGGACGACCTCGATGCCGGCCTTCGCGGACACCTCGGCGATCCCGGCGCCCATCATGCCCGCGCCGAGCACGCCGAGCTTCGCCACGCGCTTGCCCGTCGACGACGCGCGGCCGTTGACCTCGTTGAGGTTGAACCAGAACGCCGTGATCATGTTCTTGGAGACCTGACCGGAGGCCAGTTCCACGAAGTAGCGGCCCTCGATCTTCAACGCCGTGTCGAAGTCGACGTAGGCGCCCTCGACGGCGGCGGCCATGATCTTCTTCGGTGCCGGGTACGCGCCGTGCGTCTTCTTGCTCAGCACGGCGGGTGCGGCGGCGAGCAGGCCGTAGCTGTTGGGGTCGCCGAACTTCAGGTCCGGCACACCGGCGCCCTGCACGTCCCACGGCTGGGTCGGTGCCGGGTTCGCCTTGATCCACGCACGGGCCTCGGAGATCAGCTCCTCGCGCGTGTCCACGACCTGGTCCACGATCCCGGCCTGCAAAGCGCGTTCCGGACGGAGCTGCTTGCCCTCCATGAGCAACGGCAACGCCTTCTGCACGCCGAGCAGCCGCACCATGCGCGTGACGCCACCGCCGCCGGGCAGCAGGCCCAGCGTGGCCTCCGGCAGGCCGACGCGGATGCCGTTGTCGTTCAGCACGATCCGGCGGTGCGAGGCGAGCGCGATCTCGAACCCGCCGCCCAGCGCGGAACCGTTGATCGCCGCCACGACCGGCTTGCCGAGCTTCTCCAGGCGCCGCAGCTGCGACTTGAGCTCCTCGACGCCTTCCAGCGCCTGCGAGGCGTTCTCCGGGGTGATCGCGATCAGCACGTTGAGGTCACCACCGGCGAAGAACGTCTTCTTGGCGGAGGTGATGACCACACCGGTGATGTCGTCGCCCTCGAGCTTCGAGACGGCGTCGCCCATCAGGTCCCGGTACTCGTCGTTCATGACGTTGGCGGAGCCGGACATGTCCATCGTCAGGGTGACGATGCCGTCGGCGTCCTTGTCGTAGTGGAACGTGCCCGAAGGAGTAGACACAGGCTAGACCCTCTCGATGATCGTCGCGATGCCCATGCCGCCGCCCACGCACAGCGTGGCGAGGCCGCGGCGCAGGTCCCGGCGCTCCAGCTCGTCGAGCAGGGTGCCCAGGATCATGCAGCCGGTGGCGCCGAGCGGGTGGCCCAGCGCGATCGCGCCGCCGTTGACGTTGACCTTGTCCTCGGGAACGTCCATGTCCCTCAGGAACTTCAGCACCACCGACGAGAACGCCTCGTTGACCTCGAACAGGTCGATGTCCTCGACCGAGAGGCCGGCCTTGTCCAGCGCCTTGCGCGCGGACGGCGCCGGTCCGGTGAGCATGATCGTCGGTTCGGTGCCGACGACGGCGACGGACACGATCCGGGCGCGCGGCGTCAGGCCCAGCG
>JASLAV010001158.1 GCA_030146905.1 Lentzea sp.
ACCTTCGCACGCAGCACACGCGGACGCACGTGGACCGTGCCCACGGCGTTCTCCAGGTCGATCAGCAGCACCCTGTCCTCTGCCTCCACCTGGTCGAGTGTGCACCGCACGCTGCGTCCAAGCGCGCCAGGTGCCCTGACCCCATGCGGAGATCTTCCGCATGTCGTCGTTCAACTGGAGCGTCACCTTGGCGACCGTGGCACTGAGGAGCGTGGCCAGCAGCTCGTCGGCCCTCGCTACCCGCTCCGACACCGTGGTCAGATGATCCTCCACGTTCCGGAGGTAGGACTGGATTCCCCAGGTACCAACGGTGTTGAGCCCTCGACCAGCCGGTGCAACGGACCTGCCGGCGGCGCTACGGCTCGGCGAAGCTCCAGAATCTCCCGCCGCATCAGGTACATCTGCTCCGCACCCACGTCGCTGCGCGGGTCGAACACGACGGTCTCCATCAGCTCGATGTCGGCCTCGCACGCGTCGGTGACGGCCAAGTACTCGTCCACAACCCGGTCGGCAATCGCGTGCAACACCGCCGCGGGACCGACGCGCAACCGTTCAGGCTGAGCCTCGAGTTCCGCTCGCAGACCGCGCAGCCCGGAGTGTCGGCCATGGCGGACGGTGATGATGAAGTCCTTGCCGACGAACGCCACGATCTCGCCAGTGTGGACGATTTCGTTCGCTGTCTGCGGAGAGGCGTTCTCGACGTGACAGACGGTCTTCAGTGCCATGAACAAGGCGTCGCCGTCGTGATCCAGCTCGGGGCGCTGATGCACGCGGACTGCTTCCCCTGCCTCATGTTCGCGCAGCCCGATTGTCTTGGCGAGGCTGCGGAACTGCTCCTCAGCCGGTTCGAACAGGCCGATCCACACGAACCCGTCGCCGCGATCACGAACCTCTGCGATCGCGGCGGAGTGAGCCCACTGGCCTGGCAGGCGCGTGCCCTCGACGTAGACGGCGCAGTCCACTCCGGATGTGGCTGCTGCCGAGCTGTCGATCACGCGGCCAGCCTCGCCCAGGTCGTGACCGTCGCGCAAGCGGCGCCCGCAGCGGAAGTGAAGGTCGGGTCATTTGTACGGGATCTTGACGCCTGATGCGTCGTGTCCTTACACGAGCAGAACTTGACGGGCAGTTGACTCGCGGGGTGTGAACGCGTGCCGTTGCACGGCTCGGGTTCACCACCCTGCTTCTGCGCGCCTGCATGATTGATCACCACGGGGGAATCCAGGCATGACCGACACGTCGCAATACGCGGTACCTGAACGCGTGGACAGCCCGGTCCCGCCGTCGGCCCCCGCGAGCAGGCTGGGGCGCTGGCTTCTGCAGCACCGGGTGCAGCCGGTCGTGGGGCCGGAGAGCCACGAGGCACACGCCACACCGCAGTCCTGGTGGAAGGTGATGTGCCTGACCGGCGTGGACTACTTCTCCACGCTGTCCTACCTGCCTGCCATCGCGGCACTGGCCGCTGGAGCGGTCTCTCCCTTGGCCACGTTGCTGATCGTGGCCCTGACGCTGCTGGGGATGCTGCCGATGTACCGGCGCGTGGCGGGGGAGAGCCCGCACGGCCAGGGGTCGGTGGCCATGCTGGAGAAGCTGTTGCCGTTCTGGCGGGGCAAGCTCTTCGTGCTGGTGCTGCTGGGGTTCGTCGCCACGTCGTGGATCATCACCATCACGCTGTCCTCCGCGGATGCCACCGTGCACCTGCTGGAGAACCCGTTGGCTCCGGGCTTCCTGCACGGCCACGAGGTGACCGTGACCGTCGTGCTGCTGCTCGTGCTGGGCGGGGTGTTCCTGCTCGGGTTCAGCGAGGCCGTCGGTGTGGCCATTCCGCTGGTGGCGGTGTTCCTGCTGCTCAACGCCGTGGTCGTGGGCGCCGGCGTGGCGCAGGTGCTGGCCGAGCCGGTGGTGTTGGACCGGTGGGTGGAGGCGTTGACCTCCGGCGGCGGTGGGCTGACCGGTGTTGTCGGCCCGGCGGTTCTGGCGTTTCCGTTGCTGGTGCTCGGTTTGTCCGGCTTCGAGACCGGCGTGAGCATGATGCCGCTGGTGGCGTCCAAGGGACGCACCGAGGAGGAGCGGCTGCGCGATCGTGTGCGCAACACCCGCAAGCTGCTCACGGTCGCCGCGCTGATCATGTCGGTCTACTTGGTCGCCACCAGCTTCGTCACCACCGTGCTGATCCCCGCTCAGGAGTTCCAGCCCGGCGGCGAGGCCAACGGTCGCGCCCTGGCTTACCTCGCCCACGAACTGCTCGGTGAGGGCATCGGCACCGCCTACGACATCAGCAGCATCCTCATCCTGTGGTTCGCGGGCGCCTCGGCGATGGCCGGCCTGATCAACATCGTGCCCCGCTACCTGCCGTCGTACGGCATGGCCCCGGAGTGGTCGCGCGCGGTGCGGCCGGTCGTGCTCGTCTACACCGCGATCTGCATCCTCGTCACGATCATCTTCAACGCCGACGTCAACGCCCAGGCCGGCGCCTACGCCACCGGCATCCTGGCCATGATGGTCTCCGCCTCGGTCGCGGTGACGATCTCCGCCGTCCGGCGCCGGCAGCGGTGGGCAGCGGTCGCGTTCACCGTGCTGACCCTCGTGCTGCTCTACGCCCTGATCGAGAACGTGGTCGAGAAGCCGGACGGCATCACCATCTCGCTCTTCTTCATCCTCGGCATCATCGTGATCTCCCTGGTCTCCCGCGTCAGCCGCACCACCGAGCTGCGCGTGGAGCACATAGAACTCGATGAGGCCGCCCGCCGCTTCGTCACGGATTCCCTTGCCCACGACGGCAACCTGACCCTCATCGCCAACCGTCGTCAGGCAGGTGACGGCGCCGAGTACACGGAGAAGGAGGCCGAACAGCGAGGGGCGAACCCGGTTCCCGGAACAGCGGACGTGCTCTTCCTGGAAATCGACGTGGTCGACCCCTCCGGCTTCAGCGACGTCCTGCAGGTACGAGGCGTGGAGGTCGACGGACATCGGGTTCTGCGTGCCGGCAGTCCCGCCGCCCCCAACGCCATCGCCGCCATCCTGCTGGCCCTGCGCGACGTCACCGGCGTGCGGCCGCACTGCCACTTCGCCTGGAGCGAGGGCAACCCGCTGGGGCACCTCTTCCGCTACCTGCTGCTCGGCCGCGGTGACACGGCCCCGGTCGTGCGGGAGATCATCCGCGCCAGCGAACCCGACCCCGACCGGCGGCCCGGCATCCACGTCGGCGGCTAGGAGCAGAACCTGGCGTCCACACGAACAGGTCGATCTCGCAGTCCGGGTGCTCGGCTTGGAGACGTGCGGTCACGGCGTCGCTCGCGTCAGCGGTGCGGACGCCGCCTTCCGGCGGTTCGGCGGCGACGACGGCGACGAGGTGGGTGTCGTCCTCACGCCAGACGTGCAGGGCACGCGGTCCGTGGCCGGGGGAGTCGGAGAACGTCCACTGTGGCTCGTCGCGGATCAACGTGGGTTCTGTCTTACCCGGCAACACACGGGTTCCGCTCGTGCCACGTGCGCAGCGCAGCCGCGCCATCGCCGCGTGCCCGGCGCCGGCGTCGTGGTACTCGTCCGCCAGCCGGTCGCACCACGAGCTGCCGGCGTGCTCCGGCGTCAGCCCGGCCAGCCGGCGTGCCAGATCGCGAGCGTCACTCAGTCCGCGGACAGGCTCGCCGAGGCGACAGGCAGCATCTCGATGCCCAGGTCTGAGGGCTCTTGGCCGGTCGACTGTTCACTTTCCACTCCAGCACGGTACGAACGCGCCTGCGGTCGCGATGAATGGCACTGTCCTAAGCTCGCGAGTTCGCTGATTCGTGCGACCAGTGACTCTATGTGCACGCCGGGAGCCGCAGTGACTACCGTTACACGGCCGACCGGCTGGCCAGCAGACAGTTGGGTGGCCGA
>JASLAV010001175.1 GCA_030146905.1 Lentzea sp.
GGACCACCCGGTCTACTACGCCGGTCCCGCCAAGACGCCGGAGGGCTACGCGTCCGGTTCGTTCGGCCCGACGACGGCCGGTCGCATGGACTCCTACGTCGAGCAGTTCCAGGCGGCGGGCGGCTCGCTCGTGATGCTCGCCAAGGGCAACCGCTCCAAGCAGGTGACCTCCGCGTGCGCGACGCACGGCGGCTTCTACCTTGGCTCGATCGGTGGCCCGGCGGCACGCCTGGCGCAGGACTGCATCCGCAAGGTCGAGGTGCTCGAGTACCCCGAGCTGGGCATGGAAGCGGTGTGGAAGATCGAGGTCGAGGACTTCCCCGCCTTCGTCGTCGTCGACGATAAGGGCAACGACTTCTTCGCCGAGACGTCCACCCCGACGCTGCAGATCAGCTTCCGCCGCTAGTCCGCTCACAGCCCCCGGTCAAACAGTACGGTTGTCCCGTACTTGTTCGGCCGGGGGTTTGCGTTGCCCTTGCAACAGCTCGTTTGCGGACGAAGTCAAAAGAGTCATTGCTAAAGCGCAGGTGAGCGGTAGTGCGGGCGGCGCACGCGAGGGCTTGGTGCCCCGCCGGAGTGTCGGAAAGCCGTGAATCCCCATAGGGAGATCCGCGCGTCAGCCGGTCTCCTCGCGCGACTCCAGCACCAGGCGGCGGTCGCCCAGAGGCGCGGCGAGGCGCACGGTCAACGGCACCTGACGGACTTCCTGGGTGCACATCGTGCCCGCCGGCTGCTTGGTGATCGTGACCAGCGTGACCTGGACGACCTCGGCGGACTGGGCCGTCACCTCGGCGCGCGCCTCCTTGCAGCCGCCGCCCATGCCGAAGACCTCGACGTCGCGGCCGTCGCCGAAGACGTAGGCCTCGCCGCGGTAGGTCTCTGACAACGATGTCGCGTCGACCTTCTCCTTCGCCACGGGCGTGGCGTTGGGCGGCACGACGGGCTTCTCCTCCGAGATCGAGACAGGAGGCTGGACCGGGGCGTTCGAGGGGTTCACGCCGGACGAGCCGGTGGAACCGGGCGCGGACGTGCCCGTGGTGGGCGCGGCGCCGGACGAGCCGGACCCGGCCGGGCCGGAGACCGGCGTGCCGGACGAGCAACCGGCGAGCACGACGGTGAGAGCAACGGCAGCAACGGCGTTTCTCATGCGCACCATCCTCGCAAACCGGGCCTGGAAGTCCCGGTGAAGTAGGTGGCGCCCGGCCGGCGGGGCAGGTGCCGGCCGGGCGCCGTGAGGGGAAGGAGGTCTACTTCTGTTCCTGCCGCGACGTCAGCACGACCGTGCGCTCGGCGAGGGGCTCGGACAGCTGCACCGTCAGCGGGGGGAAGCGGATGTCCATCGTGCACATCTGCTTGGTCAGCGGTGTGGTCTCGAGCAACTCGATCTTGACCGCGGAGGCGCTCTGCTCCAGCACGGAAGCGCTTGCCTTGCCGCATCCGCCCTCCTGGCCGATGACGCCGACGGTCTTGCCGTCGCCCTGCGTCCACACGGTGCGCGGGTAGTCGGACGTCAGCGCGTTGGCGTCGATCCTCGTCACCGGTGTGCCGCCCGGCGGTACCTCTCCCGGCGCGATGCCGGGAGGCGTCCCGGGAGAGGGCTCAGAGGGTGAGGTGGCGGTCGGCAACGTCGGACCGCCACCTGCCCCAGTGCTCGCGTTCTGCGCACTGCCACAGGCCGAGATGACGAGCAGCAGGACGCCAGTGCCAACTACGGTTCCCATGTTCCTCATGCACCAAGGACGGAACCGCGCTCACAACGGGTTGCAGCGACTTCCCTTGACAGTTACCGCGACACGGCGGCCACGGCCTCCCGCAACGCCTCCAGCCGGGCGGCGGACGCCAGGCCACCGTGGTAGAGGTGGAACTCCTCCACCCCGGCGTCGAGGTAGGTCAGCCACTCCTTCGACAGCGCGGCGCCGTCCGCGGGCTTCGGCGGCAACCCCAGCACGTACGCGGCGATCCGCGTGTCCGGAGCGGCCGAACGCAGCGCCTCGATGCCGGGCACCGCCACGTCGGGGCCGGGCCAGCACATCGTCGTCAGCACGTCGACGTCCGCGCCCACACCACCGGCGACGGTCGCGAACGGTCCGGTCCCCCACGGGTCCGCCGTCACGTGCATGCCGATCCTGACCGAGGGCGCGGCGGCACGGATCTCGCCGACCAGCCTCTGCCGCAACGACCGCACGGCACCGGTGCGCACGGTCCGCACGTCGTCCGCGAGCGCTCCCAGCGCTTCCTCGACGGTGGGAGCGCCGCGGTCGACCCCGGCCCGGACCGCGTCGCGCAGGGCATCCGGGTCGGCGTACAGGGCGGTGCACGCGGTGCAGAAGCAGAGCGACAACAGCTTCTGCTGCACCGGGTTCCAGTCCGTGCCGTCGGTCTTCTCGTGGTGCCCGCCGTGGAAGAACCCCAGCGGCCCGCAGGCCTCCAGGACGACCCCGTCCGGCGCGCCGAGCTCCAGCACCTCCGACACCAGCGCCGACGTGTACTCGACGACGTCGGGCTGGGACGTGCACAGCGCGTACGGGTAGCGATCCCCGAACGCGTTCACCACGGTCACGTCCGGGTGCAGGTCGCCCAGACGCGAGTTGTGCGTCAGCACGGTCCACGCGTACACCGGCAGACCGGCGGCGCGGACCAGGGCGGCCGCCTCGCCGAACGAGTCGGGACCGTCCATCCAGGACGGTTCCGCCGGCACCAACCGGCCGTATTTCTCGGTGCGCACCGGCAGGTAGAACGCCGCGTGCCGTGCGTCGACCAGCCGGTGCGACGGGTGCAACGGCGTCGCGGCCCGCACGGTGTGGTATGACGCGGCCAGGGCGATCGCGTCGACGCCGAGCCTTTGGTAGCGCGCCACGGCGTCCGGGTCACCGATCAGGTCCCACGGATAGGCGTGGACAACCGACTTCACCACCGGGGACGCTTCCTCTCGTAGCTGGGGTCGAACTTGCGCATGTAGCTCGTGTCGTCGCGCGACGTGATGCCGCAGCGGACGTAGTTCTCCGCCAGCCGCGCCAGCGCGTCGCGGTCCAGCGACACACCGAGGCCGGGCGTCACGGGGACCGGCACCGCACCGTCCACGAAGGACAGCACACCCGGTTCCACGACCTCGTCCTGTGCGTTCCACGGGTAGTGCGTGTCGCAGGCGTAGTTCAGGTTCGGCGTGGCGGCGGCCAGGTGCGTCATCGCGGCCAGCGAGATGCCGAGGTGCGAGTTCGAGTGCATCGACAGGCCGATGCCGAACGTCTGGCAGATCATGCCCAGCTGCCGCGACCGCTGCAGCCCGCCCCAGTAGTGGTGGTCGGACAGGAGCACCTGCACTGCGTCCTGCTCCACCGAGGGCTTGAGGTGCTCGAACGCGACCACGCACATGTTTGTGGCCAACGGCATCGGCGCCTTCGCGGCGACCTCGGCCATCCCGGGGATCTCCGGTGTCGGGTCTTCGAGGTACTCCAGCACGCCGTCGAGCTCCGCCGCGACCTTCAGCGACGTCGCGGGCGTCCACGCCGCGTTGGGGTCCAGCCGCAGCGGGTGCTCGGGGAACGCCTCGCGCAGCGCCCTGATCGCCTCGATCTCCTGCTCCGGCGGGAAGACGCCGCCCTTGAGCTTGA
>JASLAV010001229.1 GCA_030146905.1 Lentzea sp.
GGCGCGTGCGTCGAGCAGTGCCCGGTCGACATCGAGCACGTCGACCACATCGTCGACATGCGCCGCTACCAGGTGCTGATCGAGTCGAACTTCCCGACCGAGCTCGGCGGCATGTTCAAGAACCTGGAGAACAAGGGCAACCCGTGGGGCCAGAACGCCAAGGACCGCCTGGCGTGGACCGAGGGCCTCGACTTCGAGGTGCCGGTGTTCGACGGCGACCTGGGCGACGCGGAGTACCTGTTCTGGGTCGGCTGCGCCGGTGCGTTCGAGGACCGCGCGAAGAAGACCACCCGCGCCGTCGCCGAGCTGCTGCACACCGCGGACGTCAAGTACACGGTGCTCGGCCCCGAGGAGACCTGCAGCGGTGACCCGGCCCGCCGCGCCGGCAACGAGTTCCTGTTCCAGATGCTGGCGCAGCAGAACGTCGAGGTCCTCAACTCGGTGTTCGAGGGCCGGCCCGCGGGCCAGCGCAAGATCGTCGTGACGTGTGCGCACTGCTTCAACACGCTCGCGAACGAGTACCCGCAGGTCGGCGGTACGTACGAGGTCTTGCACCACACGCAGCTGCTGAACAAGCTGGTGCGCGAACGCCGCCTGGTTCCGGTCGCACCCGTCACCGAGGACGTCACGTACCACGACCCGTGCTACCTGGGCCGCCACAACAAGGTCTACGAGGCACCGCGCGAGCTCATCGGGGCGTCGGGCGCGAAGCTGCGCGAGATGCCGCGTCACGAAGAGCGCTCGATGTGCTGTGGCGCCGGCGGCGCGCGCATGTGGATGGAAGAGCGGATCGGCAAGCGCATCAACCTCGACCGCGTGGACGAGGCCCTGGGCACCGCGCCGTCGAAGATCGCGACCGGCTGCCCGTTCTGCCGCGTGATGCTGACCGACGGCGTGACCGCGCGTCAGTCCGACGGCCAGGCGGGGGCCCACGTCGAGGTCGTGGACGTGGCGCAGATGCTGCTGGAGTCCGTCAGGCGCGGCACGGAGAAGCAGGACACGCCGACCGACGAGGTCCCGACCGGCACGCCGCTGCCGGACGAGGACAAGGCGAAGGCCTAGTCAGGGCGAACGAAAGGCCCTCGGTCCCATGTGGACCGAGGGCCTTCGTCGTTCGCGGGGTCAGTCCTTGTCGGTGACCTTGTCGTAGACGACGTTCAGCAGCCAGCCGGTGAGGGCGACGATGATCGCGCCCCAGAAGGCGGGCCAGAAGCCGTCGACGCGGAAAGGCAGGTCGAGCTGCTCGGCGATCCACCCGGTGAACAGGAACAGCAGCGCGTTCACCACGAGCCCGATCAGGCCCAGCGTGACCAGGTAGAACAGACAGCCGAAGAACTTCACGAGCGGCTTCACGACCGCGTTCACCAGGCCGAAGATCACCGCGACGCCGATCAGCGTGAGGATTCTCGAGCCGGTGGTGCCCTCGCCCAGGTCGATGCCGGGAAGGGCGGTCGACACCCAGACCGCCACGGCAGTCAGCAGCACATGCACCAAGATGCCCATGCCGCGCAGACTATCCGTGACCGGTCCTAAGTGGTCAGGAACGACGGCGGCGCGCCACGGGGAACGCGCTCGTGCCGGCTCCGGCAAACGCAGAACGGCCCGCGTCTCTCCCCGGACGCGGGCCGTTCCGTCTTACCCCCTGGTGATCAGCGTCCCCCCGGTGCGGATCCCAGCCTTAAGACACCCCAGGCGCGGCAGATGTTGCCCTGCGCCGCGAATGTCACTCGAATGCAGTAACGATCAGGCGCTCTGGCGGCGGCGGGCGGCGTAGAGCGCCAGGCCACCGAGGGCCAGCGCGCCCAGGCCGATGGCACCCGCGGCCACGGGGTCGACGCCGGTGTTGGCCAGCCCGGCCGTCTTCGCGATCACGGGAGCCGCGGCGACCGGGGCACCGCCCTGCGGCTGCGGCTGGACCTGGGCGGGGACGGCCGTCGCGGTGATCTGGCGGGTCAGCACGTTGTTGGAGGGGTCGGAGTCGACGTGGTAGCTCTGCGTCTCCCACTTGATCTCACCGGCGAACTCCTTCTCCACCACGACCCTGGCGCCGAGGAACTCGATGACGCCCGGCTCCTTCCTGGCACCGAACGCCACGTGCACCTGCTGGCCGTGGACGGCCGCGTTCTCACCGAGACCGCCGAGAGTCGCCTGGACGCGCAGACCGTCCGGCAGGGTCATGACGCCGCCGAGGCTCTCCGGCGCGTTGCCGTTGGCCACGACCGAGCCGTAGACCTCGATGACGTCACCCACCCGGAAGTTGTTCTCGCCGGTGACCTGGCCGTCGCGGTTGACGAGCAACTGCACGGCCTTCAGGTCCGCGCGCGGCGTCATGTAGCCGGCGTCGATGCCCTTGACCTGCTCGCCCTTGCCGACCTGTACCGGCTGCGAGAGCGCGCTGATCCAGTCGAACTTCGAGTCGCCGCCACCCATGACCAGCACCAGCGGGTCGTTCTGCCGCGTGTTGGAGTGGAGCCTGTACTCACCGGCCGCGAGACCGTCGAAGCAGTAGACGCCGTCAGCGCCGGTCTCGGCGGAGCGGGTGTCCGCCCCCTCGAAGCTGATCAGCCGGCCGGCCAGCGGACCTTCGCCTGCCTGGCGCTTTCCGTCGGAGTTCGCGTCCTTCCAGGCGACACCGCAGATCGAGCCGCCGCGCACGCCGAAGTTGACCGCGGGCGTGTCACCGCCACCCACCACAGCCTTCACCGAAGACGGCGTGGTGCCGCCCAGCTTCGCGTCGACGTAGCCGATCTCGTACTGCCCGTGCGGCGTGCGCTTGACCGTCCATGTGCCGTAGCTGTCGGTCCGGGACGGGTGGCTCTGGCCGTCCGGCCCCTTGACCGTGACGGCGACGTCCTTGATCCCGGGCTCGTTGTCCTGCTTGACCCCATCACCGTTGTGGTCGTTGAACACCGTGCCGCCGATGTACCCCATCGGCTCGTCCTGCGCGAACGCGGTACCGGAAAGCGCGAGTGGCACAGCGACCAGCGAGGTCACGACCGTGACGGCGGCAGCGCGAATCTTGGTGCTCATTTCTTTTCCCCCAGGCAATGTGCGCAGCACGAATAAAGCCGCGCATTTTTCGGTGAATTTCCCAGCCGCTCCAGCAACCGGTCACCATAGAGTCGTTCGAGGGGCACTTCCGGTTGCCACCCGAGACACAACCGTGATTTTCGCCGGTCAACGCCCCGCGCTCGAACTGTGAGCGAGCGGCCCGCGGCCTAGAGTGATCGTCATGAGTGAGAAGCCGCAGACCTCCGGGGAAAGCACCCTCACGGTAGTTCTGGCCCTGCTCGTCAACCTCGCCATCGCGATCACCAAAGCCATCGCGGGCGTTTTGACCGGTTCGGCGGCAATCCTCTCCGAAGCCGCGCACTCCGTGGCCGACACGTTCACCGAGGCACTCCTGCTGACGGCACTGCGCCGTTCCGACCGGCCGGCGGACCGCCGCCACCCGTTCGGCTACGGCAAGGAGCGCTACTTCTGGTCGCTGCTGGCAGCGGTCTCGATCTTCGCCTCCGGCGCGATGTTCGCGTTCTACGAGGGCTTCCGCACGGTCTTCGGCGAACCGGAGGAACAGACCAGGCCGATGGTCGGCTACGTCGTGCTCGGCCTGGCCTTCGTGCTGGAGTCGGTGTCGTGGACGCAGGCGTTCCGGCAGGTGCGCTCCGAGTCCGCCAAGCACGGCCACGGGTTCTGGGACTTCCTGCGCGTGTCCGACGACCCGACCGTCAAGACGGTCTTCCTCGAGGACTCGGCGGCCCTGATCGGCCTGGTGCTCGCCTTCACGGGCCTGGGCCTGCACCAGCTCACCGGCTCGTCGCTGTGGGACGGCCTGGCGTCGTTGGCGATCGGCGTGCTGCTGGCACTGGTCGC
>JASLAV010001237.1 GCA_030146905.1 Lentzea sp.
GACGAGCAGACCAGCACGGTGTCCACGCCCAGCTCGGCCATGACGTCGAACTTGCGCTCGGCGCGGCGGAGGTTGGCTGCCAGCACGTCGGGCGGGACGGCCTCGAAGTCCCGGAACGGTTGGTAGAGGGCGATGTCCAGACCCAGGTCGGCGCAGCGTCGCCGGATCTCCGCAGGAGAACGGCTGGAGGCCACGAGGTCGTTCTCGAAGATCTCCACGCCGTCGAAGCCCGCGCCGGCGGCGGCGGTCAGCTTGTCGTCCAACGTGCCGGACAGGCACACGGTGGCGATGGCGGTGCGCGGGTCAGGACGCATGGGCCGGTTCCCCTTCCAGCTCTTCGAAGTGCGCGAGCATGCGGTCGGCGTCGGGTTCCACGCCGGTGAACAGGCGCAGCGACTCGGCGGCCTGGAGCACGACCATTCCGCCGCCGTGCAGCACGCGGCAGCCCCGCGCTCGCGCCGCGGCCAGCAGTGCCGTCTCCAGGGGGCGGTAGACGATGTCGGCGACCCAGAGCTCGTCCCGCAGCACCGACTCGTCGATCGGGAGACCGGGATGTGCGGCCATGCCGGTGGGGGTGGCGTGGACCAGGCCGTCGGCGGTGCGGACGGCGTCGGGGGTGCACGTCACGGCTCGCTCGGCGCCGAACCTGCGGCGCAGCGCCGCCACCAGCTGCTCGCCGCGGCCGGGGTCCACGTCGTGCACGCCCAGTCGTCCGGTGCCCAGGGACAGCAGTGCGTGGCCCACGGCGGCGCCCGCACCGCCCGCGCCCAGCAGGACGACGTTGTTCAGGCACGCGTCCGGGAGCCCTCTGCTCAGGCTGCGCGCGAAGCCCGTGGCGTCCGTGTTGTGGCCGACCGCCCGGTCACCGTCGAAGACCACGGTGTTGACCGCGCCCAGCGCCGCGGCTTCCGGGACCAGCTCGTCCAGGTGCGGCAGGACCGCCTGTTTGCCCGGATGGGTGATGTTGAGGCCGTGGAACCCCTCCGCCCTGGCCGCGGCCAGCACCTCGCCCACCGGTTGCCCGAGCTCGTCGAGGTCCAGCAGGCGGTAGGTGTAGCGCAGGCCGAGCTCCGCGGCTTCACGTTCGTGCAGGGCGGGGCTCAGCGAGGGGCCGATGCCGGATCCGATCAGCCCGATCAGGTAGTGGGTCACCGAGCCCCCTCGCAATGTACGAACTAGTGAGTTCACTGTAGCGCACCAGCCGGAGCACAGGAAAGTGCTGCTCTAGAGTTGGCAGGTCGTCCGCAGATCGAAAGGGGGCCCGGTGGCAGCACCGTCGTCGTCCGATGGCGAGCGCCAGCGGGACAAGGACCGCACGCGCGCCGACATCCTGGACGTTGCCACGCGGGAGTTCGCGGACAAGGGCTACACGGGCGCGCGTGTCGACGAGATCGCCGAGCGCACCAGCACGACCAAGCGGATGATCTACTACTACTTCGGCGGCAAGGAACAGCTCTACATCGCCGTGCTGGAACGGGCCTACCTGGCGATCAGGGCACTCGAGGCGGAGCTCGACGTCGAGCACCTCGACCCGGAGGACGCCATCCGCCGGCTCGCGGAGCTGACCTTCGACCACCACGAGGCGCACCCCGACTTCATCCGGCTCGTCAGCATCGAGAACATCCACCGCGCCGAGCACATCGCGCGCTCGGAGGTGCTGGCGGGACTCGCGAACCCGGCGCTCGACGGGCTGACGCAGATCCTCGAACGGGGGCGCGCCGCCGGCCGGTTCCGCGGCGACGCCGACCCGCTCGACGTGCACATGGTGATCAGCTCGTTCTGCGTCTTCCGGCTCGCGAACCGGCACACGTTCGCCGCGATCTTCGGACGGGACATGCTCGACCCCGCCCGCCGCGAGCACTACCGCCGCATGCTCGGCGACCTGCTGGTCGACTACCTGACCAGCTGAATTCACCCCTTGACACCCAGGGGTGGCGTGCCCGACCTTGTGTTAACTAACTAGGTCGTACATAGGAGTACGCCGTGACCACATCGATGGCCCGCAAGACTGCGCTGGCAGCCTGGATCGGCAGCGCCCTCGAGTACTACGACTTCTTCATCTACGGCACAGCCGCCGCGCTGGTGTTCAACAAGGTCTTCTTCCCCGCCGCGGCACCGGCGACGGGCACCCTGCTCGCGCTCGCCACGTTCGGCGTGGGCTACCTCGCCAGGCCGCTCGGCGCGTTCGTGCTCGGGCACGTCGGCGACCGCTTCGGGCGCAAGAAGGTCCTCGTCTTCACGTTGCTGCTGATGGGCGTGGCGACCTTCGCCGTCGGCTGCCTGCCGACCTACGACACGGCGGGCGTCCTCGCGCCGATCATGCTCGTCGTCCTGCGCCTGCTGCAGGGGCTCTCGGCGTCGGGCGAGCAGGCGGGCGCGAACTCGATGTCGCTGGAGCACGCCCCCGAACACCGCCGCGCGTACTTCACGAGCTTCACGCTGAGCGGCACGCAGGCGGGGCAGATCCTCGCCACGGCGATCTTCCTGCCGGTCGCCGCGCTCCCCCAGGAGGACCTGCTGTCGTGGGGCTGGCGGGTGCCCTTCTGGTGCAGCGCGATCGTCGTGGTCGTCGGGCTCGTCATCCGGCGCAAGATCGACGAGACCGCCGCCTTCCGGCGCACCAAGGTGGCCAGGCTGCCCGCCGCGACGTTGTTCCGCACGCACTGGGTGGACGTGCTGCGGGTCGTCGTCGCGGCCACCATCGCCTCGGTCAGCACGATCTTCACCGTCTACGCGCTGAGCTACGCGGTGAACACGATCGGCCTGGCGCGCACGCCGATGCTGTGGGTCGGCGTCCTCGCCAACGTCGTCGCGCTGGCCGCGATCCCCCTGCTGGCGGGACTGTCGGACAGGATCGGCCGCAAACCGGTGTTCCTCGCGGGCTGCGGCGCGTGCGCGGTGCTGATCTTCCCCTACCTGTGGTCGATCTCCGTCGGCTCGTACGGGCTGGTGTTCGCGCTCGGCATCCTGCTGTTCGGCGTGGCCTACTCCGCGATCAACGGCATCTGGCCGTCGTTGTACGGCGAGATGTTCAGCACCGAGGTCAGGCTGTCCGGCATGGCGATCGGGACGCAGTTCGGGTTCGCGATCGCGGGTCTCGCCCCGAGCGTGGTGGCGGCGATCGGCTCCGGGCGCGACGACTGGATCGGCGTCGCGATCTTCACGGCGGCGGTGTGCGCGCTGAGCGCTATCGCGATCGCGACGGGACGCGAGACGTTCCGCCGCCCGACGGCGGA
>JASLAV010001257.1 GCA_030146905.1 Lentzea sp.
GCGTTCACCGCGCCCGCCCGGTGGTTCGTCCTTCCCGATCGCGACTACTGGCGCGCATGATGGAGTGATGCTGGAGGCACTGCGACGTCAGCTGAGCGAAAGTCTCTTCGAGCGGGTCGCGGGTCCGGACCGCGCGAGGCACGCGCGCCGGATCCACGAGACGCCCGGCCCGCGCATGTTCGCCGACGACAGACCGATCCGGCACGTCCACGCCGACCACGCCATGTTCATCGGCGGTCTGCGGGCGTTGCTGCTGCAGTCGTTGCACCCGCTGGCGATGGCGGCGGTCGCCCAGCACTCCGACTACCGCACGGATCCGTGGGGGCGGTTGCAGCGCACGAGCCTGTTCGTCGGCACCACCACCTACGGCACGGCCGAGCACGTGCACAAGGCGGTCGAACGGCTGGCCCGCGTCCACGAACGCGTCCACGGCACGGCACCGGACGGCCGCCCGTACCGCGCCTCCGACCCGCACCTGCTGGCCTGGGTGCACGTGGCGGAGGTCGACAGCTTCCTGCGCTGCCACCAGCGCTACGGCGAGGAGCCGCTCGACGACTACGACGGGTACGTGGCCGACATGGCGGTCATCGCGGACGCCATGGGCGTCCCGGACCCGCCGCGCACGACCGCCGAGCTCGAAGCGCGCCTCACCTCCTACCGGCCGGAGCTCAAGAGCACGCCGGAGGCGCGGGAAGCGGCGAAGTTCCTGCTGCTCAAGGCTCCTCTGCCGCTGCTGGCACGAGGTCCGTACGGGATCCTGAGCGCCGCGGCCGTCGCGTCGCTGCCGGTGTGGGCGAGGATCCCGCTGAGGTTGCCCTACCTGCCGATCACGGAGGCCACCGGCGTGCGGTTCGCGGGCCACGCGCTGATGCGCGGCCTGCGCTGGGTCACGAGCTGAGCGGCACGTGCCGCGGATCAGGGGGTGGTGACACCCAGGGTGTACTTCCCCTCGACGTCAGTGATGACCAGCACTCGGTACGCGGCCACCGCCGTCGATTCGTACGAGAGCGTCTTGTCGGACCCGCCACCCTCCGCGGTCGCGACGGTCTCCGGGCCACCGGGCACGAACTTCAGCAGCACCAGGTCGTAGTCGGTGCCGGCCGAACCGTCGAGGCACAGCTCGATCTTGCCCGGCCTGGGCGCGATGAAGTACGAGAACGGCAACGACGTCACCCCGCCCCCGACCTGACGGGTCTCGACGCGCTCGTACGACGCGCAGTCCGCCGTCGTCGCGGCGGCGGCCGGCGCCGCGACGACTCCGGCGATCATCGCGGTGGCAAGGATCAAGGACTTCTTCATGTCGTTCCTCCGGTCGAGCGCAGTAATTGAATACTGAACAACCGTAGGACTCGCAGCGCCACGATCAAGGAGACGAGGGCGTTCGGCCGTGCGATGTGCCCGATCGATCACGCGGGTTGCAGGAATCCGGCCACGAGCGGCGTGGCCTCGCTCGCGAACTCCTCGAAGTAACCGTGCCGAGCTCCTTCGAGCAGGTGCATCCGGGCGCCGGGAATCCGTTCGGTGATGAGGGGGGCGTTGGCGGTGGGGTTGAAGATGTCGTCCGTCCCGTGCACCACCAGCGTCGGCGCGCTGATCGACGGCAGGACGTCCCACGCGTCGTGCTCGCCGCTCGCGAACAGGTGCCGCTTGCGCGCGTAGGGCGGCATGTTCGGGTCCCCGAGCGTGTTGAACGGCCCGCGATAGGCCGGTGTGTACATCAGGTCTTCGAGCGCCTTGCGGGCTTTCATCGGGTCGACTTGCGCCAACGACCGGCGCACCTCGGCACTGCGCTCGACCGCGTGCGGCCCGCCGGGGGAGGTGCAGCCCAGCACCAGCCGGTCGACCCGCGAACCGTGCGAGGCCGCGATCCACTGCGCGATCCGGCCGCCCATCGACGTGCCGTACACGTGCGTCCTGTCGACGCCGGCGTCGTCGAGGATAGCGACGCAGTCCGATGCGAAGAGCCGGGTGCTGTAGGGGATGTCCGGCTTGTCGCTGGAACCGGTTCCGCGGTGGTCGGTGACGATCGTGGTGAACGTCTTCGAGAACTCCGGCCGGACCTGCGACCACCAGCGGGACGAGTTCGACTGGCCCGCGATGAGCAGCAGGGGCGGGCCGGAACCCTCGACGGAGTAGAAGAGCCGGGTTCCGTCGGCGGCGCGAGCGTGGGGCACGGCCGCCGAGTCTAGGTCCTTGACTCGGAGGTAGATGGTCTAGTCCAATTCCAGCAGGACCCCCTGCCGGCCGCCACGCGTGGGATGGAGCAGCCATGCTGTTGTTCGCTCGAATATCCGCGGTGGCCGCACTGGTGCTCGGCACCGTGGTCGTGAGCCTCGCCCCTGCCAGCGCCGCCGGTGTCACGGCGACGTTCGCCAAGCAGTCCTGGGACACCGGGTACACCGCGACGGTCACGATCAAGAACGAGACCAGCGCGGCGATCAGCTCCTGGAAGCTCGAGTTCGACTACCCGGCCTCGACGTCCGTCGGTGCCTACTGGGACTCGCTGCTCACCAAGAGCGGCAACCACAACACGTTCGCCAACCGCGAGTACAACGGCACCGTCGCGCCGGGTGCCAGCGTGTCGTTCGGCTTCAACGTCTCCGGCACCGCCGACCCGTCGAACTGCAAGATCAACGGCGCTGCCTGCGCCGGTGGCGGCACCTCGCCGACGACCACCACGACCACGACAACTACGACGACCACCACTACGACGACCACCACGACGACCGGTCCGCTTCCCCCCGGCTCGTTGCCGCGCAAGGTGCTCGTCGGCTACCTGCACGCGAGCTTCGCCAACGGCTCCGGCTACATCCGCATGCGCGACGTGCCGGACGAGTGGGACGTCATCAACCTCTCGTTCGCCGAGCCCACCAGCGCCACGTCGGGTGAGCTGCGGTTCAGCCAGTGCCCGGTCGCGGAGTGCCCGAACGTCGAGTCCGAG
>JASLAV010000453.1 GCA_030146905.1 Lentzea sp.
GGCACTGCCTGCGGTCAGGGCGTGCAGGGCCGCCCCGGGATAGTCGTCCAGGGCGATCGCCCATCGGCCGCCCGCCTCGACGCGGGTGCTCAGTGCCCCTTTGACGCCCGAGATCGCCAGGGCGTCGGTCAGCGGATCCACGAGGTGACTTTAGCACCTGGACCAGACGCGGATGAGGCAGGCAATCAATCATCTGAGCCTTATAGGCATGGTTCGCCTCACCGGTTGTTACATATGGTCCTGGGGGCCGGGACGCACACCCGGCATCACCGAGAAGGAGTCACCATGGACTACCACGGCTGGGCAGGCCTCGAGATCACCGTCGCGGACGGTGTGGCCACCGTGTCGCTCGACCACCCGCCCCTCAATCTGATGGACGGCGTGCTGCTGCCGTCATTGCGTGGGTTCGTGCATCAGGTGCGCACCGATGCGGACGTTCGGGTGATCGTGTTCCAGAGCGCCGATCCGGAGTTCTTCAGCGCTCACGGCGACATCGCCTACCTCACCGACCCGGAGGCCCTGCCCGCCGCCACCCAGGCCGCGATCGACGCCGCGCCGGGCGCCGTGATCCCCGACGGCCTGAACATCCTCCAGGCCGTGGGAGCGGAGGTCCGCGACCTCCCGCAGGTCACCATCGGCAAGGTGGCCGGTTTCGCCCGTGGCGCCGGCAACGAGTTCCTGATGTACCTCGACATGCGGTTCGCCGCGATCGGCAAATCGGGGCAGGCCCAGCCCGAGTCCACCCTGGCGATCCTTCCCGGGGGCGGCGGCACGGTGAACATGGCCCGTCTGCTCGGCCCTGCCCGGGCTCTGGAACTGCTCATCGGTGGCCAGCTCGTCGGCGCCGAAGTGGCCGAGCGCTACGGCCTGGTGAACCGGGCTCTGCCCGCCGACGAGATCGACGCCTTCGTCGACACCCTGGCCCGCCGGATGGCGGGAGTGCGCCCCGAGGTCGTCGCCGCGATCAAGGCCACCGTCAGGGCCGCGACCCCGCCCGCCCCCGACACGGCCTACGCCGTCGAAAACGCCTTCCTGTACTCACTGTTCACCGAGGACATGGTCGAGGTCGCCCGCAAGCAGCTGGCAGCGGGCGCGCAGACCCGTGAGGGCGAGCGGGATCTCGAGGGGCTCGTCGACAGCCTGTCGCCTGGCTTCCGGCACGCAGCTCAGCAGTAGGGCCTCACGTCCCGGAAGCGACGGCGTCCGTCACGGATCCGGCCAGACGTCCCCGAACCGGTCGGCACCGGCAGGTCACGGCCGGGCCGCCCGGTGCCGCCGTCGTACCCCGGTACTACGGGAGGGACCGGATCCCCTCCCCCGGTACCACGTCTCGCCGCGGCCACGCCCCCAGTGTGAAGGGTGAACGGACCGGGCTGTCCGGTCCGGAATCCCAGGGGACGAGCACATGATCGAAGCACTCCAGCTGACGAAGCGGTACGGGGTGAAAACCGCGGTGGACGGCTTGGACTTCACCGTCCGCCCAGGCGCGGTCACCGGATTCCTCGGCCCCAACGGCGCGGGCAAGTCGACCACGATGCGGATGATCGTCGGGCTCGACGCCCCGACCGCGGGCGCGGTCACGGTCAACGGCCGCCGCTACGCCGAGCACCGCGCACCGCTGCAGGAGGTCGGGGTCCTGCTCGAGGCGAAGTCGGTGCACCCGGGCCGGTCGGCCCACGACCACCTGCTCGCGCAAGCCCAGACCCACGGCATCTCGCGCCGTCGCGTCGATGAGGTGATCGAGCTGGCCGGGCTGCAGTCGGTGGCGAAGAAACGCGTCGGGAACTTCTCGCTCGGCATGGGTCAGCGGCTGGGGATCGCCGCCGCCCTGCTGGGCGACCCCGCGACGATCATGCTCGACGAGCCGGTCAACGGCCTGGATCCCGAGGGCGTCCTGTGGATCCGCACCTTGCTCACCGAGCTCGCCGCCGACGGCCGGACGGTGTTCGTGTCCTCGCACCTCATGAGCGAGATGGCTCTCGTCGCGGAGCACCTGATCATCGTCGGCCGGGGGCGGTTGCTCGCCGACACGACCGTGCACGACCTCGTCCGGAGTGCGGGCGGTGACGCCGTGCACGTGGCCACGGCCGAGCCTGGCAGGCTGCGCGACGTCCTGGCAGGACCCGGTGTAGAGATCGTCGGTCGCACCGGAACCGAAGAACTGCAAGTCAGCGGCCTCTCGGCCCGCCACATCGGGCTGAAGGCCGCCGAACACGGCATCGCCCTGTTCGAGCTTTCCGCACGGACGGTCTCCCTGGAGGACGCCTTCATGGACCTGACCCGCGACGCCGTCGAGTACCACGGCGCCACCGCCGGGCTCGACACGCTGGGGAGCGCGGCATGAGCACCCTGACGACGCCGGCCGTCCGCACTCGCCCGGCCCGCCCGGCCTACCGCGTGACCGGGCTCCGTGTCCTGCGTTCGGAGTGGACGAAGCTCTGGTCGCTGCGCTCCACCTGGATCACCCTCGGCCTCGGCCTCGTGTTCCTGGTGGGCTTCGGGCTGATCTCCGCCGCGCGGTACCAGTCCAGCGTCGGCTCCGCCCAGCCGGGCGGCGAGGACTTCGCCAACGCCACCGCACTCAGCCTGTCCCTCTTCGGCACGAACTTCGCGCAACTGGCGCTGGGCGTGCTGGGGGTGCTCGTCACCGCCGGCGAGTACTCGACCGGCATGATCCGCTCCACACTGACCGGGGTTCCGCGCCGGCTGCCCGTGCTGTGGTCCAAGTCGGCGGTGTACGGCGCAGTCGCGCTGCTCGTCGGCGTGGCCGGCGTGTTCGCCGCCTTCGTCATCGACAGCGGCATCGTGGCCGCGACGCCCGCGGCGATGACGCTGTCGCACGCGGGTGTCGTGCGCAGCCTGCTGGGCGCCGGTCTCTACCTGGGCCTGATCGGCGTGCTCGGGGTCGCGCTGGGAGCGCTGCTGCGTTCGGTCGCCGGCGGTATCTCGGTCATCGTCGCGGCTCTCATGCTGGTTCCCGGCCTGATCTCGCTGCTGCCGGCTTCCTGGCAGGACAACATCGGCCCGTACCTGCCGAGCAACGCGGGCCAGTCGATGTTCGCCCTGACCCACGACGCCACCAGCCTGTCGCCGACCGCCGGGTTGCTGGTGTTCCTCGGCTGGACCGTCCTGGCACTGGCCGGAGCCGCGTACCGGCTGGCGCGGTCGGACGCCTGAGCCGGGTCGCCGGTGCGGTACTCCGGTACCGCACCGGCGCAGTTCCGCCACGATGGACAGGTGAGGCACGTGCGCAAGGACGATCAGGCTGCGACGCCCCTGTCGTGGACCGCCGCGCTGCCGGCGCACCCGCTGGTCACCCGGCTGGCCCGGCTCGTCGAGTGGGCGCGGCACGCGGACCGGCGGCGCCCGTGGGTGCTGGACCTCGCCGTCGTGGCCGCGCTGTTCGTGCTGTTCTGCCTACCGGACCTCGTTCCGCACCACGGAGACCGTGGCCCGGGAGAGCTGCTGCTGTTGGCCGGTCCCCTGCCGACTGCGGGCACCCTGGCGCTCCAGGCCGGCCTCCTGCTGCCCTTGCTGTGGCGGCGGCGGGCGCCGTCGGCCGCACTGGCCCTGACGGCGGCCGCTTTCCTCGTCCAGTCGTCGCTCGGCGTCTTCCTGCGCGCCGACGTCGCTCTGCTGGTGGCGCTTTACAGCGTGACCCTGCACGGGCGGCTGCGGCACCTGCCGTGGGCCTGCGCGGCCGCGGTCGCCTCGCTGCTTCCCGTAGCCGCGCGGGTTTCCGGTTTCGTGTCCTTCTGGGAAGCGCTGTTCTTCCTGCTCGCCACGGTCACCGCGGCCGTCGCGCTGGGACTGGCCGTCCGGATCCGCCGGGCTCAGCTCGCCAGCCTGCGCGATCGCGCGGTGCGCCTGGAGATCGAACGTGACCAGCGCAGCCGGCTGGCGACCGCCACCGAACGCGTCCGCGTGGCCCGCGAAATGCACGACATCATCGGCCACAACCTGTCGGTCATGATCACGCTCGCCGACGCCGGCGCCTACGCGGCCGACGTCGCCCCGGAGCGGAGCAAGGAAGCGCTGCGGCTGGTGGGCGACACCGGGCGCCAAGCTCTCGGCGAACTGCGGCGCATGCTGGGCGTGCTGCGCGAAGAAACGGACGGACCCGAGCTCGAGCCCCAGCCGGGCATCGCCGACCTGGACGCGCTGTGCGCGCGGATCCGCGCGGCCGGCCCGGAGGTCGTCTACCGCTCCGCGGGCGAACTGGACCACCTCGACCAGGGAGTGCAGCTCATGGCCTACCGCATCGTCCAAGAAGCGTTCACGAACACCCTCAACCACGCCGGCCCGCACACCCGGATCGACGTCTCGGTCGCCGCCGAAGGCCCGGATCTGCGCATCCGGGTCCGGGACGACGGACGCGCCGACGCCACCACCCGGCCTCGGCCCCCGGCGGGCCAGGGGCACGGACTGGCCGGGATGCGGGAACGCGCAGCCTTGTACGGCGGCACCGTCGACGCGGGTCCCGCACCCGGTGGCGGGTGGGTCGTGCACGCCGTTCTCGACATCGCGCCGCTGCCGGCCCGAGCGAACGGAATGGCGTGACCACCATCCTCATCGCCGACGACCAGCCGTTGCAACGCTTCGGTTTCCGAATGCTGCTGGACGCGGCACCGGACACCGAAGTCCTCGGCGAAGCCGCCCATGGCGCCGAAGCCGTGCGCCGGACCGCGGAGCTGCGCCCGGACGTGGTCCTCATGGACATCCGCATGCCCGGCATGGACGGCATCGAAGCCACCCGCCGGATCCTCGCGACCGGCGGCCGCTCCCGCGTCCTCGTCCTGACGACCTTCGACCTGGACGAATACGCCTACGCCGCGCTTCGCGCGGGAGCCAGCGGGTTCCTCCTCAAAGACGCCCGCCCCGAGGAACTGCTCGCCGGCATCAGAGCCGTCGCCGGCGGCGACGCCGTCATCGCCCCAGCCCTGACCCGGCGGCTCCTCGACACCTACGCCGACCGGCTACCCGATGGCGCGGCCACTTCGGAGCCGCCCGCGGACCCTCGCTGGCTGAACTTGACGGCGCGGGAACGCGACATCCTGAGGGCCATCGGGCAAGGCTGGACCAACAAGGAGATCGCCGAGCGCCTCGTCCTGTCCGAATCGACGGTCAAGACCCACGTCGGCCGCGTGCTCGCGAAAGTCGGTGCCCGCGACCGCGTTCAGGCCGTGATCCTCGCCTACGACCTCGGTCTGAGCCGGCCGAATCCACCCGGCTGAGTGCTTTCGGCGAGCGGTTCCACCGGGTGCGGAACTCACGACGGGCGCGAAAGCCACGGCATGGGAGGCGTCGGGTCTTCCAGCGCCCGCTTCTCGCCGTGGGAGAAGATGATCGAGCTGCGGAACCGCACGATCTCCTTGCGGCTGCTGAGCTTGTCGACCAGGAAGCCGTGCGACTGGCGTCGTCGCGCGTCGCGGCCTCGAGCCAGGAGGCGGGCACCGGAGCGACGGACCTGCCGTGGCCGATCGCGGAATCATCGCCCGCGTACACGCTCGCCCGCCACCCGGCGGCACCCAGCCAGTCCTCGATGCCGTCGCGGGCCGCATGAAAGGTCACACCGTGTCGGTTCAGGCCGTCGCGCAACTACGCGCCCTTGTCGTCGAGCATCGAGGCCTGGAGGTGATCGAGGAACAGGTGGCTGCCGGGAGCGGACAAGGCGGTCAGCTCCGGCAGCAGCACGTCACCCTTGTGAGGCGAGGTACATCAACAGCCCCTCGACCAGCCAGGCGGTCTGCTGCGCGGGGTCGAACCCGGCCGCGTGCAACGGTGTCGCCCAGTCTGTCCTCATGTCGGCGGCCACCCCGATCCGCTCGCAGGTAAGCGGCTCGGCGTCGGCGCGGCCGTGGGAGGTGTGTTCCTCACCGGCGTGTCCGCCAGTTCCGCGGGGTCCGACGCAGCCGGTGCCGCCCTCGGTGTCGTCATGTGCTTCATGCTCGCCGTCGGACTGCTCGGCCCCCTGGTCGCGCGAGTGTTCGCGAGCCTGTTCAGCCTGCCCCTGCGCGGCGCGGGGGCGGCGGCCTTGCTCGCGGCGACCAACTCGCGCACCAGCTGCCGGTGGACCCGATCCATGTTCGAATTCCCGATCATGTATCGCCATTGCCTCAACCGCGACAGCCGGGTGGCGGCCTGCAAGCGCAGACCGCCACCCGGCGGTTGATTCGTTCAATCCGTCACGGCCTACGCCTCGATGACCTGACGTCGTGGTCAGCCGGCGTTGTCGCCGCCGCTGAAGCCGTTGACGTACCTCTGGTTGATGTTGGTTCGCCGGCGTTGGCGAAGCAGCGCCCGGCCCCGAGTGCCGCCCCCGGCTCCTGAAAGCCGACGACGAAACATCCGCTCTCAAAGAAGCAGCTGACGATGTTCACCTCGTTGATAGCATGAGCCGGAGTTTCGCCGATGACTCCGATGGCCGGCGCAGCTGAGACGGCGGCGGCAAGGCGACGTTTCGCGGAATTCCTCTTGTGCTGCTCGTGCTTCGCGATCTCAGCTCCTCCGTGCCCGACGGAACGGCTGAGGTCGCTGCGGATCTGACGCCCCTCAGAGGATCTGGATTTCGTCCAGCTTCACTCCGCCGGGGTTGTTCGGCCAGGTGAAGGAGGTCCGCTGTCCGATCGGGTTGGCCGGCCGCCACTGCCCGTCGCCGTACCACTTGGCGCGGTTGTTCCCCGTCCAGATCTCGGTGACCCAGACGCTCCGGCCGAACTGGTCGTAGATGCGCCAGGTTCCGGAGTTTGCGAAGCAGTCCGTGTAAGAGGCGCCGGTGGTGTAGTGGTACTCGACCCGCAGGTATTCACTGTTGCCGAAGTTGACTTTGTCGATTGCCAATGCTGATCCCGCTGGAACCGCGGCCGTCATCGCGAAGGCGGCCAATGCGGTCGCTGCCAACTTCTTCAACTTTTTGTTCAACTGATCCTCCGTGCAATTGATGACCACTATTGGGAAACCGGCGGCGGCTCGCTGGATCAGAAGGGCTTGATGCCGATGTCACGCAGGCAGCGAGCGGTGGTGAAGTGGACGTCGCGCCCCCTGGGCACGTCGACCAGCGCACCGTTGCAGTCCCGGAAGGCGACATCGTTGTTACCGGTGTGGAGGTC
>JASLAV010000029.1 GCA_030146905.1 Lentzea sp.
GCGGAGTACCTCGACGTGGCCGGCCCGCTCAGCGACCCGCGCCGGCACGGCCTGGACCCGTCGATCGCCTTCGAGCTGGTGGTGCCGTCGCTGCCCGGCTTCGGCTTCTCCGGCCCGGCGGCGGACACCGGCTGGGGCCCGCGGCGGATCGCCAGGGCGTGGGCGGTGCTGATGCGCCGCCTCGGCCACCAGCGCTACGGCGCGGCGGGAAACGACTGGGGTGGCGGTGTCTCCATCGAGCTCGGCGGGGTGGCGCCCGAACACGTGGTCGGCGCGCACGTCACCCAGGCCTGGGCACCGCCACCGGACGACGACCCGAGGTGGGTGGCAGAGCTGACGCCGAAGGACAAGGCCGCGTGGGACGCCTTCCAGCACTACTTCCACAACGAAGCCGCCTACGGGGTCGTGCAGGCCCAGCAGCCGCAGACCCTCGCGCACGCGCTGGCCGACTCACCGGTCGGGCTGCTCGGCTGGAACGCCCAGGCCATGCACGAACACGGGCTCGACAACGACGCCATCCTCACCCACGTCACCATCCACTGGCTCACCGGCACCGGCGGCTCCGCCATCCGCATCTACGCCGACCACGCCGGGGAGGCGCCTGCCGCCGGCCCCGGCACCGTTCCGCTGGGCGTCGCGCAGTTCCCGGGAGACCTGCCCACGATCCGGGTCTTCGCCGAGCACCAGCACAACGTCGTGTCGTGGAACGAGTACGATCGCGGCGGGCACTACGCGTCGCAGGACGCGCCAGACCTGCTGGTGCACGACATCCGCGAGTTCTTCACGGCGGTGCGGCAGACACGCCCGGCATAGCACCAGGTTTGCTCCTCGGTCCGTGCTCAGCCCCGCGAAGGCTGCGTCGATCGCCGCTGTGGCAGCCACCGGATCGGTTCCCGTGCGGTCTGAGGTCTCACCGGAGGCGGTCTCAGGGACTAAAGTGGGTTCATCTCGCGTGCACGGATGCTCCTGATCACGGGAGGCTGAGACGGTGGGCGGTGAGCGGCTGGCCAGCGTGTTGGCGCACCTCGCCGCCGACGCGGCAGCCCGCGGCGTCCACGTTTCCAGCGAGACTGCATGCGAGGCCGGGGCCCGCTTGGTCGAGGTGAGCGGCGTTCAGCTCACGCTGATGAGCGGCCAGGATCGTGGTGAGCACCGGTACACCACGAACGAGGTGGGTGCCCGGCTCGAAGAACTGCGGTTCACGCTCGGTGAGGGCCCTTGCGCGGACGCGTTCCGCACGGGGGGCCCGGTGCTGGCCGACGAGTTGGACACCGGGCACAACCACCTGCGGTGGCCGCTGTTCGTGCCCGCCGCACTCGAGATCGGCGCGCGTGCGGTGTTCGCGTTCCCGCTGCGCAGGGGGAACGCCCGGATGGGTGTTCTCGTCCTGCACCGCACACAACCCGGCCCGCTGACGCACGAGCAGCTGTCGGACGCCCGGGTCCTCGCCGACATCGTCCTGTCGTTGCTGCTGGTGGAACTGACGCGCGTCCAGGTCGATCACACCACGCTGCTCGAAGGCATGCCGCTGCGCCGCGCCGAGATCCACCAGGCCACCGGAATGCTGTCCGTCCAACTGGGGGTCGATGTCGAGGAGGCCCTGGTGCGGCTGAGGGCACACGCGTTCGCCGAGGAAAGGCCGGTGATCGACGTCGCGCACGACGTCGTGACCCGGCGTCTACGACTGGCTCCGGAGGTACGGCCCGACCCGGCGTGACCGTCCGGCGACCGACCAGCAGAGGTGGTTCCATGTCAGTGGAGAACATGGCGGAGACGTTCGTCCGGCTCGCCGACACCCTCGCCGCCGACTTCGACTCGGTCGAGCTCGTGCGCCTCTTGGCGGACCGTTGCGTCGACACGCTGGAGGTCGACGCCGCCGGTGTCCTCCTCGCCGACCGGCACAGCGACCTGCACGTCGCCGGAGCATCCAGCGACCGCGCCAGGCTGGTGGAACTGTTCGAGCTGCGGCAGCGCCGAGGTCCGTGCGTGGAGTGCGCCCTCTCGGGCGCGCCCGTGACCGTGGCCGACTTCACGCAGCCACCGCGGCGATGGCCGGAGTTCTGCGCGATCGCCGCGGAGGCCGGGTTCCGCGCGGTGCACGCCCTGCCGATGCGGCTGCGGGAGCAGACCATCGGCGCGCTGAACCTGTTCACCACCGCGCCGGGCGCGCTGAGCACGTCGACGGTGAGGGTGGCGCAGGCGATGGCGGACGTGGCCACGATCAGCCTGCTGCAGGCGAAGCTGCTGCGACGGCAGGAACTGCTCGCAGAGCAGCTGCAAGGCGCGTTGCGGAGCAGGGTGCTCGTCGAGCAGGCCAAAGGTGTGCTCGCCGAGCGCCTGCGGATCGGCATGGGCCCGGCGTTCGAGACGCTCCGGCGTTACTCGCGCAGCCACAACCAGCGCGTCAGCGCCGTCGCCGAGTCGGTCATCGCCGGCGAGGTCGACCTGACGTGCTTCACACCGGGAAAACCGTGACCCGTCAACGACACCGAGGCTCGCGACCGTCCAATTCGGACTGGCCGGGCTAACGCGTCGCGGACATCACGGCAGGATCCACCTCGCCGTTGGTGATCGCCCTGGTGACGTCGCGCACCTGGCTGCCGTGTTCGCGGGCGTGGTCGAGGATCCGGTCCCTGGCCTCCTCGACACCGATGCCGAGCGTGCCCGCGACCATGCCGACGGCGTGCGCGAGATGCACGCGGTCGTTCAGCGTGGTCAGCGTGCGCTCGGTCAGCCGGTTGACGCGTGCCGGGCCGGTCTCCTGGGACAGCCCCACCATCGCCAGGTCGGCGAGCACCTGGCCCAGCCGCTGCTGCCAGGGGTCCGGAGCGGCGGGTTCCAGGTAGAGCAGGTTCAGCCCCCCGAGCACCTTCCGGTCCAGTCGCATCGGGATGGCGTGGATCGCGCGGTACCCGGCGTCCAGCGCGGCGGGCCGGAACTCCGGCCACCGGTCGTCCGCCGTCAGATCTGCGGTGACGGCCACGCCGTCCTTGATGCAGTCGATGCAGGGACCTTCGTCGACCTGCGTCTGCAGGAGCTCCACGAACCACGACCGCTCGTCGGAGGCCGACACGACCCTGATACCGCCTCGCGGGTCGCTCAGCATCACGCCGGTGGCGGCGGCACCGAGGAACCTCGTGCACGCGGCGGTCACCAGGCGCAGCACCGCGTCCGGGTCGTGGCCGTCGGTCAGGCTCGCGGTGAGCTCGCTCAACGCGGGAACAACCTCGTCTCGGACACCGGCCACGTCCGCAGCATACGACCCCTCGGAGTGCGGCACCGGTCAGTCCGCCAGCCGATCGAGGGAAATCCGCTGGTCGAGCACATCTCGCGAGACGTCCAGCAACGACCGCTGCTCGGCGAACGCGTGCCCCCGCAGCCTCACGAAGGCGTCCTCGAGGCCGATCTGCAGCTTCGCCGCCAGCACACCGGTGGCGAGATGAACGTCCTGATAGGACACTTCCATCCGCAGCTTGTGCTCGTCGGCGGCGAACTCGTTCTCCAGCAGCCTGAGCGTCGCCACGTCGGCCAGCACGGCCGCGTCCGCGACCGCCTCGGCGGTCAGGCCACCGGGACGGCGCCGGTAGAGGTCCAGGGTCCCGAGCCGGATGCCACCGATCTGCAGGGGAAACGCGAACATCGCGACGAGCCCCTCCTCCGCGGCCGCGTCGGCGAAGACGGGCCACCTGCCCTGCTCGGCGCTCACGTCCCCCGCCAGTACCGGGCCGCCGCTGCGATGGGCCTCCACACCGGGGCCCTCGCCCAACGTGTACTGGAGCTCCTCGAGCGCCACCGCCCACCGGTCGCTGGCGCTGACCATCTCCTGCGCCCGCGTGTCACTGCGCAGCACCAACGCCGCGGCGTCCACGCCGGGCAGGACCTGCACGCACACCGCGCACAACCCCGGCGGCCACTCCGAACCCGCGCTGCGTTCCGCGATCATCCGCTTGAGCCGGTCCCGGCGCTGCCCGTCCACTCTCGGCCCCTCGCGCCGGCGCTGTCGTGAGGTACCAGAATACGAACCCCGACCCCCTCTCCGCACTTCGCGGCCGATCACGCCGGCCACGAAGTGCTCCACGGCGACCGATCCACATGCGATGGTCGAGCTGACACCTCGGAGATCAGCACGGCTTGATGTTGATCCAGGCAGTGCACGGGTGGCTGTTGAACGCGACGTTCCTGCCTCGTGGGTAGTCCACCGTCGTCCCGTTGCATTCCACGAACGTGACGTCGTTGCCGCCGGTGCGCAGCTGTTGCACCCGGCTGGAGTAGCCGGAGGCGCCGTGCCCTCGACACAGCCCGGGAGGTTCGGACCGAATGTCATGACCAAAAGGGCAGTTCACGACGGGTCACGTCAGGGCGTCAGTACCCTTTTTCCATGACAAGGCTCGGACTGCTCTTCACCACACTCGCGGTCACGGCAGCGCTGTTCACGGGCGCCGCGCCCAGCGCACTCGCGGCCGACCCGGTTCTCGTCGACGTCGGCGGTGCCGGTGACGCGACCTTCCTCCCCGACTCCTTCGGCACGGGAGGCATCGTCGACACGAAGCCGGCGGACAAGCGCGCGAACACGGTTTTCAGCCGCACGGTCAAGAACCGCATCCCGGAGAGCATCTGGTACACCTCCCGGCACACCGAGTCGACCTACCAGCTGACCGGACTCACCGCGGGTGGCTCCTACGAGCTGCGGCTGTACTTCCTCGACTGGTACTTCAGCCGTCCCGGCCAGCGGATCTTCGACGTCGACGTGAACGGGGTCCGCGAGCTGCGCGACTTCGACATCATCGGCACGGCGATCGCGGCGGGAGCCGACGGCGCGGCGGCCTTCGGTGTCGAGCGCGACATCGCGGTGACCGCCGACGCGACC
>JASLAV010000456.1 GCA_030146905.1 Lentzea sp.
CTGGGTGGACTGGGCGCTCGTCGCCGCCGTGGTCGTGGTCTTCGTCCCGATGTACGTGCTGTCGTGGCACCGGCCGGCGCTGGTCCGCTGGTGGTGCCTGGTGCCGACGGTGGTGCTCGGCGCGCTCGTGACGCCGTTCAACACCGGCGCCGCGGTGCTCTTCGTCTACGCGGCGGCGTTCGCGGGACTGGCGGAGTCGCGGCGGGTGGCCATGCGGTGGTTCGTCGGCCTGTCCGCGTTGATCTGCGTGTTCGCGGTGGTGTCGACGGTGCCGATGCCGTACCGGCTGTGGGGGTTGCTGCCGTCGTTGATCTTCCTGTGGCTGGTCGGCGTCCTGCAGGTCGAGTGGTCGGAGCGGGAGCGTGACGCGGCCGAGCTGCGCATCCGCACCGCTCGGATCGAACACCTCGCCACCCTCGCCGAACGGGAGCGCATCGCCCGCGACCTGCACGACCTGCTCGGCCACACGCTGACCGCGATCATCGTGCGCGCCCAGCTGGTCGCCGCCGACCCCGCACGCGCGGCCGAGGAGGCGACGGAGATCGAACGCACCGCCCGCGCGGCGCTGGGGGAGATCCGCGACGCCGTCAGCGGCTGGCGCAGCGCGAGCCTGGAGACGGAGCTGGAGGCGGCGCGGGCGGCGTTGACGAGCCTCGGCGTCGAGGTCGTCGTGCGGAGGGACACCGACCTGGTGATCGTCAGCTCGACCGAGCACGAGCTGGCGCTGGCGTTGCGGGAGGCGGTGACCAACGTGGCCAGGCACGCCAAGGCGGCGACCTGTCACATCGGGATCGAGGCCCGTGACGGCGAGCTGCGGCTGGTGGTCGCCGACGACGGCGTGGGCACCCACGCGGCGGAGGGCAACGGGCTGACGGGGATGCGTGAGCGGATCGCCGCGCTCGGGGGCCTGGTGCGGTGGACGGGGTCTGCCGGGACGACGGTGACGATCGCGGTGCCGTTGCGGGTGGCGACGTGATCAGGGTCGTGCTCGCCGAGGACCAGGCGATGGTGCGCGGCGCCTTCGCCCAGCTGCTCGACCTCCAGCCCGACGTCACGGTCGTCGCCACCGCGGGCGACGGTGCCGAAGCCCTCGCCGCCGTCGCGGAACACCGGCCGGACGTGCTGCTCACCGACATCGAGATGCCGGGCAGGACCGGCCTCGACGTAGCGCAGGAGCTGAGCCGCCGCGGCGACACCACGCGCGTCCTCATCATCACCACGTTCGCCCGCAGCGGGTACCTGCGCCGCGCGATGGACGCGGGCGTGGCGGGGTACGTGCTCAAGGACGCGCCGATCGCCGACCTGGTGTCCGCGCTGCGCCGGGTGCACGCCGGCGAACGCGTCGTGGCACCCGAGCTCGCGATGGCGGCATGGGACAGCGCCGACCCGCTCACGCCCCGCGAACGCGAGCTGCTGCGCGAGGTCACCACCGGTGCGAGCAACGCCGACATCGCCACCAGGCTGAACCTCGCCGAGGGCACCGTCCGCAACTACCTGTCGACGGCGATGGCGAAGCTCGGCGCGCGCAACCGGTCGGAGGCGGCGAACACCGCTCGCGACCGGGGCTGGCTCTAGGCTCGGGCGGCCCGGCGGCGGGCGATCGCCGGCAGGAACCACATGTAGACGCCGGTTCCCATCAGGACGAACAGCGGCAGCAGCGGCACGTACGACACCCAGACCGCCGAGCTGTCCACGGTCAGCGCGACCGCAGTGAACACGACGGTGGCCATGAAGACCATGCTCACCACTCGGTGGAACTGGCGGATTCCCTTGCTGCTGCTCATCTTTTCCGTCCTCCCGGTCGTTGTTCCGCGTTGTGGACAACGGTAGGAGGACGGCTTCAGCGGTGCTTCTCGATTCCTGACCGGACGATCGCGCGGGCCTGATCGGACGTGAGGTTGCCGGTGAGCGTGAGGTTCGCGAGACCGAGAGCGAGGGCGAGCAGCTCCCGCGCCGCCGGACCGACGAGCGCTGTCAGCAGGGTGATCAGCTCGTCGTAGTCCTGCCTGAGCCGCTCGGCCAGCGCGGGGCTGGTGAGGGCGTGCGCCTCGAACGCCTGCGCCACCCGGTACAGCCGCCGGTCGTCGTCGGTCGCGGGGATCAGCTCGGTCAGGAGTGCCTCCGCCGGGTCGGCGCTGCCGGCGCTCCCGGCCTGGACGCGGGCGGTGCCGAGGTCGTTGATCGCCGTGAACGCGGCGGTGAGCAGGTCGTCCTTGCTGGGGAAGTAGTGCTGGACGCGACCCACCGACACGCCAGCCTCCTCGGCGACGCGGCGGATGCTGACCTGGTGCGTGCCCTCGGTGTCGACGATCGCGAACACCGCTTCGAGGATCGCGCCCCTCCGCTCGTCGTGAGCGGCTCCCTTGCCTCGCACCCGCACCCCTTTCCAAGACGTTCGCATTGATTTGACCACGGCCGTGCGGCTCGCTACCGTTCGAGGTGCAAATCAATACGTTCATATTGAACTGGGGGAGTCATGGAACTGGTCGCGCTGGTCCTGCTCGTGCAAGGTGGCGGCGGGTTGATCAACAACCTCACCGGCGGGTCGAAGAGCTGGTTCGTGCTGAACCACGTGGAGATGCCGGAGGCGCTGCGCATCACGGCGTACGCGGTGATGGTGGTGCTGGGGCTGCTGCTCGTGGTCCGGCGGTTCGGCTGGGACTGGTTCGGGGACCGGTAGATCGGCCCGGCGGCCGTGACCGAGAATCTCCTGGCGCGAGATGTCGATTTCCGGCATCTCCCGTTCGACGCACTGATGACAGCAAGCGCGAACACCAAGGAGTACCCGATGCGCACCCTCATCGCCACCGCCTTCGTCTCCCTCGACGGCGTCGTCGAGGCACCCGGTGGCGAACCGGGTCACCGCAGCGCCGGCTGGACCTTCAAGGACATCGAGTTCGACGAGGCCGCCTACGAGATCAAGGGCCGTGAGCAGGAAGAGGCCGCGGCGATGATGATGGGCCGGGTCAGCTACGAGGCGTTCTCCCCGGTCTGGCCGACCCTCGACTACTTCCCGCGGTACAACGCGATGCCGAAGTACGTCGTCTCCAGCACGCTGAAGGACGACCAGCTCGTCGACAACTGGGGCGAGATCACCATCCTGCGCTCGCTCGACGACGTGGCCGCGCTGAAGGAGACCGAGGGCGGCCCGATCTCCGTCCACGGCAGCGCGACGCTGAACCGCAACCTGTCCGATGCGGGTCTCATCGACCGCTACCACCTGCTGGTGTTCCCGGTGCTGCTCGGCGCGGGCAAGCGGCTGTTCAGCGAGACCGACAAGGACAAGCAGGTGCTGAAGGTCGTCGAGAGCGAGTCCTACGCGAACGGCATCCAGAAGCTCGTCTACGACGTCGTGCGCTGAAGGCATTCTTCACCGGTGCGAAACCTGTAACGGCTGTGCACGGCGGTTCGACACGAGGTTCACGAACCACCGTGCGAGGTCAGGAGACACCGATGGCGTGGGGCAAGACCGAGAGCAAGCCTGAAGCCAAGTCCAAGGCCGTGGTGGAGTTCGACCTCGAGAACCGGACGTACCGGCTTAGCGTGGAGCCGTACATGGCGATGCCGCACGGCTTCGTCAACCAGCTCGCCAGCGTGTCCAGGGAGACGGACCTGATCACGAACACCACGATCCTGGTCAACTGGTCGCGGGTCGGCGTCCTGCGCGTCGTCGAGGGGCCCTGAAGCTCGTCTACGACGTCGTGCGCTGAAGCTCGCGTTCCGGCTCCGGTGCGGGTTTCCTCGTCGGTGTGAGCTGCACCAGCACGATCGCGCCGATGAGGACCACCGCGCCCAGCAGCTGCAACGGCGAGAGGGTCTGCGAGAGGAACACGTACCCGAGCACCGTGGCCACGATCGGGCTGCAGAAGCCCAGGAACGACAACCCGATCGCGGGCACCCTGTCCGTGCCGCGGAACCAGACCGAGTAGCCGAAGAGCGAGCCGAGCACCACCAGGTAACCGAAGCCCAGCACGTTCGTGCCGGTGATCGTGCTCGGCAGGCCCTCGACGAGGAACAGCGCGGGCAGCAGCACGATCCCGCCCGCGGTGAGCTGCCAGCCGGTGAACAGCAGGACGTTGACCGGGCGCTGCCACCGCTTCGTGAGCACGATCCCGGACGCCATGCACACCGCGCCGCCGATCGCGGCGAGCACCCCGACGAGGTCCAGCTGGGCCGTGGCCTTCAGGACCAGCAACCCGACACCGGCCGTGGCGGCGAAGCAGGCGAGCACGTGGGGGAGCCGGACCTTGTCGCCGAGCACCACCGCGGCCAGCACCAGCACGACCACCGGCTGGACGGAGCCCACGAGCGCCGCGACACCGCCCGGCAGGTGGTAGGCGGCGACGAACAGCAGGAAGAAGAACGCGCCGATGTTGAGCGTGCCGAGGACGAGCGCGCGCCACCACCAGATGCCCTTCGGCAGGATCCGCCCGAACAGCAGCAGGACCAGACCGGCCGGCAGCGCGCGGACGACGGCGGCGAGCAGCGGCCGGTCCGGCGGCAGCAGCTGGGTGGTGACGATGTACGTGCTGCCCCAGATCATCGGCGCCAGCGCCGTGATCGCCGAGTCCGCCAGCAGCCGGTTGCCCCTCACAGCCACGCTCCCGTCACTGGTCCGTGCCGAAGAACCGGTCGCCGAAGTCGCCGATGCCGGGCAGCATGTACGCGTTCTCGTTGAGCCGCTCCTCGATCGAGGACGTCACGATCCGCACCAGCGGGTAGCGCGAGCACACCGCCTCGATGCCCTCCGCCACCGTGATGAGCGTGACGAAGACGATGTTCTCCTCCAGCACGCCCTGGTCGAGCAGCACCTGGATCGCCGCGTTCGCGGTGCCGCCGGTGGCGAGCATCGGGTCGAGCAGCAGCACCTGCCGTGACCCGATGTCGTGCGGCAGGTTCGAGTAGTAGAGCTTCGGCTGCTTGGTCTCCTTGTCGCGCTGGATGAGGATCTTGCCGATCCGCACCCCCGGCACGACCGACCGCAGCCCGCCCTCCATGCTCTCGCCCGCCCTGATGATCGGGACGCCGACGAGCTTCTCCGCGAACCTCAGGCCGTGGTAGGTCGCGCCGATCGGGGTGGTGACGTCGTGCGCCTCGAACGGCAGCAGGTCCAGCCCGGCCTCGACGAGCAGCCGGATGATCCGCTCCGCGTAGAAGACGAAGTCCGCCCGCGAGGCGTCGCGGTCGCGGACGACCGTGTGCAACGCGCGCAGCTGGTTGGTCTGCGGCAACAGGTGCACGTTCTTCTCGAGGTACGCGTCGATCGAGGTCACGAGCACTCCTTCACGGCGGCGACGACCCCGGCGAACGAGTCGACGAGCCAGGTCGGGTCGGAGCTCAGCAGCTGGTCGACGCTGTGCACGCCGTAGGTCACGCCGATCGACGGCATCCCCGCACCGTGCGCCATCAGCACGTCGTGCGTCGTGTCGCCGACCATCACCGCGTTCTTCGCGGACACGCCGAGCCTGTCCAGCACCAGGAAGCCGGACTCGGGGTCGGGCTTGGGCTTCGAGACCTGGTCCGCGCCGACGACCACCGAGAACTCCTCGCGCAGACCGGCCGCGGTGAGCAGCGCCTCGGCGTTGCGGATGAACTTGCTCGTCGCGACGGCCAGGAGGTAACCGCTGTCCCGCAACGCCCGCAGCCCGTCGAACACGCCGGGGAACACCAGCTGCACCGCCATCGGCAGCACGATCTTGCGGAACGTCGACTGGTAGAGCTCGACGCACGTCGTGACCACCGGCTCGTCCTCGGCGACGCCGAGGACCTTCGCGAACGCCGCCGGCAGCGGCAGCCCGATGGTGCCGCGGATCGTGCCGGAGTCCACCGTGGGCAGGTCGAGCTGGGCGAACACCGCGGCGAACGTCGTGACGATCCCGCGTGGACTGTCGACGAGCGTGCCGTCCAGGTCGAAGATCACGCACCGGTTCATCGGGAGAACTCCTTCGCGTGCGCGGCGGCGAGCTCTGCCGCGACCTCGGCCGTGCTGATCAGCACCGCCTGGTTCGCCTTCGCGGAACGTCCCTCCGTGGCCCTGTCGACGGCGCGCATCAGGTACTTCGTGATGGCCTGACCGCTCACGCCCTCGCGTTCCGCCCGCCCGACCGCCTCGGCGATCACGGCCTCGACCTCGTCGCCGTCGATCGCGTCCGCGAGCTTGGTCGGCGTGGTGACCAGGAACGAGCCGGGGTTGCCGAGCGTCCAGTGGTTCTCGATCGCACGGGCCAGTTGCACGGCGTCATCCATGCGGTGCGGGCTGCGCAGGCCGCTGGAGACGCAGTAGAACGCCGGGAAGTCGTCCGACCGGTAGGCGACGACCGGCACGCAGTGCGTCTCCAGGAACTCCATCGTGAGCCCGAGGTCCAGGATGTTCTTCGCACCCGCGCACACCACGGCGACCTTGGACCTGGTGAACTGGATCAGGTCCGACGAGACGTCCATCGTGCGTTCGGCGCCGCGGTGCACGCCGCCGATTCCTGCGGAGGAGAAGAACCTCAGTCCCGCGAGCTCCGCCGCGATCACCGACGACGCGACCGTCGTGGCGCCCATCCCCCCGCGTGCCAGCACGATCGGCAGGTCTCTGCTGCTGACCTTCGGGATGCCCGGTGTCGTCGCGAACCTCTCGATGTCGTTCTCCGAGAGGCCGACCAGGATCCTGCCGCCGTCGATGCCGATCGTGGCAGGGACGGCGCCGCCCGCGCGGACCGCGTCCTCGACCCGGCGGGCCGTCTCGGCGTTGTCCGGGTAGTCGAGTCCGTGCGTGATCACGTTGGACTCGAGCGCCACGACCGGTTGCCCGGCCGTGAGCGCCTCCGCCACTTCCTCGCTGTACACCAGGGGGATGCTCATCTGCGCCTCAGTAGCTCGGGGTCTTGTGCAGGAGTTCCTTGCGTTCCACGATCTCCGGCCCGTAGACCCGGTCCTGCCACTCCTGCTGCCCGACCGGCTCCAGCGCGATCGACACCACGCCGTCGTCGCAGCCGAACGCCTTCGTCACGGCGGCGGTGACGGCCGCGACGAGCTCGGACGACTGCTCGCCGGTGAGCGGCTTGGGGAAGTGCTTGATGTTCACGTGTGGCACCGGAAGCTCCTCACGACTGGTTCCCCGCGATGGCGAGGGTGACGGCCTTGGTGACGGCGGCGATCAGTTCGGACATCTGCTCCTCGGACAGCAGCACCGGCACACCGGCGACCTCCTGCCGCACGACCCCGCGCTGGTTCATCGACGCCAGCAGCTCGTCGATGTCCGGCTCGCGCAGCAGGCTGTAGTGGTCGGCCTCCAGCTCGACGACCACCGGGTCGGTGACCGAGAAGCCCTCGCTGCCCTCGATGAACGAGTAGTCGTCGCCCCTGGCCTTGAAGATGGTGAGCGGCGCGGAGATCGTGCGCTCAGCCAGCTCGCTGAAGGTGTACTTGAACGAGAACGTCTCCGTGACGATCTTGATGATCCGCCGCACGAGCTCGCTGTCGAGGTCGCGGAACTCGCCGCTGATGAACGCCGCGAAGCTGTCCTCGTCCTTCGCGACCTCCAGGCACCGCGCCAGCTTCGGGTCCGTGATGCTGCCCGCGAACACCGAGAACAGGATCGTGACGAACGCGCTGTTGTCGTAGGACGCCTCGTCGCTCGCCCGCTCGGAGCGCACCTTCGGCGATCCCGGTGCGATCAGGAACAGGTTCGCGACCTCGTGACCGGCCTGCTCCAGCTGGTAGGCCGTCTCGAACGCGACCCGAGCGCCGAAGGAGTAGCCCCACAGCGTGTACGGGCCCTGCGGCTGGACTTCCCTGATGGCGTCGATGTCCGCCGCCGCCATCTCGCGGATCGTGCGGTACGGCGTCTCGCCCTCGTTGATGCCGTGTGCCTGCACGCCGTAGAACGGCCGCTCCGACCGGCTCGCCAGCGTGCGCAGGTTCATCGGGTAGCCGCCGAGACCGGGCCAGCAGAACACCGGCGTCGCGTCACCGTTGGGCTGCAACGGGACCAGCCGCGAGACCGGTCCGTCGTGCAGGCCGTCGACGCGGCGGGAGAGCTGCTCGATCGTCGGCGACTCGAAGAGGACCTGCAGCGGCAGGCTGGTGCCGAAGTCCTTGTTGATGCGGTTGACCAGGCCGACCGCGATCAGCGAGTTGCCGCCGGTCTCGAAGAAGTCGTCGTGCGTCGAGACGGTCTCGCGCTTCATCAGCTTCTTCCACATCGTGCTGATGCGGCGCTCGGTGAGGGTGCGCGGCGCGATGAACGGCCGGTCCTTGTCGTCGACGTCGGTCTTGTCCGACGCCTCCAGCGCCTTGACGTCGATCTTGCCGTTGGCCGTGACCGGGAGCCTGTCCAGCACCACGACCTTGTTCGGGATCATGTAGTCCGGCAGGAAGTTGACCAGGTCGTCGCGGATGAGCTCGGCCGGTCCCTTCATGTGGACGACGTCTTCCTTCATGCCGGGGCTGCGGCGCTGCTCGTAGGAGACCTTGCCGCCCAGGAAGAAGTACGACGGCCCGTCGCCCTCGCCGATGTCCTTCAGGATCCCGCAGATGCGCTTGGCCGACGGGAGGTCGTTGTCCGACTTCGAGCTGTAGCCCGACGACATGAGGCCGAGGTCGACGTCGTTGGCGGACAACCGGTGCATGGTCCGCCCGAGGTCGATGTAGCGCCGCCAGAGCTCAGCCGAGCGGGCGACGGCGCTGACGCCGAAGCTCGCCCGCTCGTACACCGCCTGGTTGATCGCGATGACGTGCTTGCGCAGCACCAGTTCGTCGGAGATCCGCTCGAACTCGCCGTCGGCGTACCGGTACATGCCGCCGGGCAGGTTCGGGACCCGGCCGGGGTGCGTCTGGAGGTAGACGTCCACGTCGTCCTCGCGGGGACCGGTGTAGGCGCACAGCTCGAACGTGCCGAGGTAGTAGTCCTCCTCGGGGACGTCGAGCAGGCCCTTGGTCTCCGGCGCGTACCCGGAGGCGGTGACGTCGAGGCCGTAGCCGGGCAGGACCTCCTCGAAGAGCCCGAGCATGTGGCCGGTCTCGATCTCCAGCACTTCCCGGATGTTGTTGAGGTACACCGCCTCGATCGCGGCCTTGTGCCCGATGAAGTGCAGCTTCGCCTGCGCCTCCTCGCTCTCCTCCACCGCCGAGATCAGCACGAGCTGGTGGCGCAGCGGGTGGTAGTAGTACATGCCCGCCGGCACGCCCGCGATGTGGTGCAGCTCCAGGTAGAGCTGGGTCGCGTAGAGCGAACCCGGTGAGGCGTACCCGTACTTCGGCAGCAGGCGCTGGTCGCTGAAGTGCGCACCGAAGTAGCGCAGGATCTCGCCCAGCTCGGCGAAGTGGACGTTCTTCGGGTCCTTGGACCCCGCGCCGGTCGCCTTGCGCTCCAGCAGCCGCGCCAGGTCGGCGTCGGTGACCTGGCCGCCCTCGTAGAACCGGTAGGACTTGCGCGAGAAGACGACTTTCCGTTGCAGGCACGAGGCTTCCTCGCCCGGCAGCTCGATGGTCCGCCGGTCGCCGAGGTCGTCGCGCACGCCGGGGTTCGACAGCTGCGCGCGGACCTGCAGGCGGCTGGCCTTCGACTGGTGGTGCGCGCCGGCGTTGCCCTGGTCCATCAGGGCGGCTTCCTTGGGGTTGAGCTCGACGCACGCGATCAGGTTCTGGAACCCGGTGCGCTCGTCGGACTTCACGATGACCGCGGCGTTGCGCACCCAGTCGTGGGTCTCGATCGCGAGCCGGATCTCGTCCAGCTCGACGCGGTAGCCGCGCAGCTTGACCTGGCTGTCCGCGCGTCCGGCGAACTGCACGGTGCCGTCGAGGTTCTGCGTCACCAGGTCGCCGGTGCGGAACATGCCGTCCACGAACCGTTCCCGCGTGAGCTCCGGCTGGTGCAGGTAGCCGCGGGCGACCTGCACGCCGCCGATGTGGAGCTCGCCGATCTCGCCGGGCGTGACGAGGTCGCGGTTCGCGTCGAGCACCCGGTAGGTGGTGTTCGCGGCGGGCAGGCCGATCGAGATCGACTTCGGCGCCTCCGCCAGCTCGGCGGGGTCCACCACGTGGGACGACGAGTTGATCGTCGTCTCCGTCGGGCCGTAGAGGTTGATGAGCCCCACGCCCGGCATCGTCTCGACGAAGCTCTGCGCGAGCGTGCGGGACAACGCCTCACCGCCGCTGAAGACCTGCCGCAACGACGTGACGGTGTGGAGCTCCTCGGTGTCGATCAACGCCTGCAACAGCGTCGGCACGCACTGCAGCGTCGTGACACCGTGCTCGCGCATGGTCTCGATCAGCATCTCCGGGTCGCGGTAGATGCCGGGGCGGCCCATCACGACGGTGCTGCCGACCGCGGGAGCCAGGATCTCCCACTGCGCGGCGTCGAAGCTCATCGGCGTCTTCTGCACCACGCGCTTCGTGTCGTCGATGGCGTGCGCGTCCTGCAGCCACAGCATCTGGTTGACGATGCTGCGGTGCTCGATCATCACGCCCTTGGGCCTGCCGGTGCTGCCCGAGGTGTAGATGATGTAGGCCAGGCTGGTGTGCGAGGGCGAGAAGCCGTCGTCGAACGCCTCGTCGCAGTCGTCGAGCGTGACGATCCGCGTCGTGCTCGGCGCGAGCTCGGCGAGCCGCTGCTTCAGCGCCGGCTGCGTCACGACGACCTTCGTGCGCGAGTCCTCGATCATGTACCGGAGGCGCTCCTCCGGGTACTCGGGGCTCAGCGGCAGGTAGGCGCCGCCGCTGCACAGGATTCCCCAGGCGCCGACGACGAGGTCGAGCGACGGCTCCACGAACATGCCCACGCAGTCGTCCGCGCTGATGCCGAGCCTGCGCAGGTGTGTGGCGAGCGCCGAGCTCTGCTCGAAGAGCTCGCCGTAGGTGATGCTCTCTTCGCCGAAGACGACGGCTGTGCGATCGGGTTGTACCTCGACCTGCTTGCGCAGCAGGTCGGGGAGGCAGCCGCCGTCCACTTCAGCTTCGTGCGACATCTCAGAAATCCCCCAAGCGGTCAACGGGCGCAGCAGGTGTGAGGGCGTTTCGGTTTAGTTGGAGAACGTATGAGCGACGGCTCGAAACCTGCTGGAGCGAACTACCCGTTGGCCAGCCGAGGAGGTCTACCAGATCCGCCTTGACCGACAGCGGAGTTCCACCACCTGAGACGGGTGGTTCGATCGACAAAGGTTGCTCGACTGTCCACTTTGGTGTTGGGTTGACGCCAACTTCGAGGGCGGGGCCACGAGGATGAATTTGATCGAGTACGTGACCGATCGCTGGGATCGGTTGTCATTGCAAGCCTTCCTGCACGTCAGCGCGGTGGTGCAGTGCACGGTCCTGGCGGCGGTGCTCGGTGTGGTGATCGGTGTCGCCGTGTACCGCAGTCCGGTCGGATCCGCGCTGGCCACGGTGTTGGCGAGCACGATCCTCACCATTCCGTCGTTCGCGCTGCTGGCGTTGCTGATCCCGGTGTTCGGGCTCGGCGCCGACACCACGGTCGTCGCCCTGGTGCTGTACGCGCTGCTGCCGATCGTGCGGAACACCATCGTCGGGCTGGCCGGGGTGGACCCGGCGGTCAGCGACGCGGCCAGAGGCATCGGGATGAGCCGTGCCGGGGTGCTGACCAGGGTCGAGCTGAGACTCGCGTGGCCAGCGATCCTGGCCGGGATGCGCGTGGCCACGCAGATGCTGATGGGCATCGCGGTGATCGCGGCCTACGCGAAAGGACCCGGTCTCGGTTCCGAGGTGTTCTCCGGGCTCGCCAACGCCGGCAGCGCGAACGCCATGAACCAGGCCCTCACCGGAACGATCGGCGTGGTGGTTCTCGCCCTGCTGCTCGACGGTGTCTACGTGCTCGTCAACCGTCTCACCGTCTCGAGGGGCGTCCGTGGCTGAAGAAGGCATCGAGATCCGGCTGGACCACGTCACCAAGCGCTATCCGGGGCAGAGGGCGGCCGCTGTCGACGACTTCTCGATGGTCGTGCCCGCCGGGAAGATCGTGGTGTTCGTCGGGCCGTCGGGGTGCGGCAAGACCACGACCATGCGGATGATCAACCGGTTGATCGAGCCGACGTCGGGCACGATCACGATCGGCGGCGAGGACGCGTTGAAGATCGACCCGGACGACCTGCGGCGCCGCGTCGGGTACGCGATCCAGCAGGCCGGGTTGTTCCCGCACTTCACGGTGGCGCAGAACATCGGGGTCGTGCCCGGCCTGCTGGGCTGGGACAAGAAGAGGGTCGCCGCCCGCGTCGAGGAGATGATGGACCTCGTCGGGCTCGACCCCGGTGAGTTCGCCGATCGCTTCCCGCGCCGGCTCTCGGGAGGTCAGCAGCAACGCGTCGGCGTGGCACGGGCGCTGGCAGCCGATCCGCCGGTGTTGCTGATGGACGAGCCGTTCGGCGCCGTCGACCCGATCACGCGCGGGCACCTGCAGGACGAGCTGCTGCGGTTGCAGGGCGAGCTGCGCAAGACGATCGTGTTCGTCACGCACGACTTCGACGAGGCCGTGAAGCTCGGTGACAAGATCGCCGTGCTCGGCGACAGGTCCACGATCCTGCAGTACGACACACCCGACGCGATCCTCGCCAACCCGGCGGACGACACGGTGGCCGGGTTCGTCGGTGCCGGTGCGTCGCTGAAGGCGCTGACGCTGACGAGGGTCAGGGACGTCGAGCTCGGTCAGGCGGTGACCGCTCGTGCCGACGCCGATCCGTCCACAGTGGATATCGGTGACGAGCGCTTCCTGCTGGTGCTCGACCACCGCAACAGGCCGGTGCGCTGGGTGCAGCGCAACGAGCTCAAGCGCGCGTCGTCGCTGGAAGGCATCGGCCAGCCGGTGCTGGACTCGGTGACACTGCAGTCGACGCTGCGCGACGCCCTGGAGGCCATGATCACCGAGGGCGGCCGCGCGGTCGTCACCGGAAATCGCGGTGAGTACGTCGGCACTCTCGACCTCGCGACGGTGACCGAGGTCGTGCAACGACTGCGGGCGACCGCGTGACGGCCGAGCGGATCAGGTTCTGGGCGCAGCCCGTCCTGGTGCTGCTGGTCGTCGGCGGCGTGCTGGCGTGGGTGTTCGGCGGCGAGCTGAGCGCGACCGAGAAGGGCACGCTGAACGCGTCGTCGTTGCTGACGGCGTTGCGCGACCACCTGGCGATGACGGTCGTGGTGACCGCGATCGTCGTGGTGGTCGCGGTTCCTGCCGGTGTCGTCGCGACCAGGCCGTGGGCGCGCTGGCTCGCCCCGGCGTTCCTGGCGGTCGCCAACGTCGGCCAGGCGGCGCCCGCGCTGGGCGTGCTGGTGCTGTGGTTCCTGCTCACCGGGGCGTCGGGCGGGCTGTGGGTGGCCGCGCTGCCGCTCGCGTTCTACTCGCTGCTCCCGGTGCTGCGCAACACGATCGTCGGCCTGCAGCAGGTCGATCCGTCCCTCGTGGACGCCGGGCGCGGCATCGGCATGTCGTCGTCGGGGGTGATGTGGCGGGTGGAGCTCCCGCTCGCGGTCCCGCTCATCCTCGCCGGTCTGCGCACCTCGCTGGTGCTCGCCGTGGGCACGGCGACGTTCGGGTTGTTCGTCAACGCCGGCGGGTTCGGGCTGCTGATCGACACCGGCTACAAGCTGAACCTGACCAAGGTCCTGGTGACCGGCTCGGTGCTGGCGGCGGCTCTCGCGCTGCTGGTCGACTGGGTCGGCGCGGTGATCGAGCGGTGGTTCGGCCCCAGGGGGATGCGATGAGGAAGCTGTCGCTCGCTGTGGTGCTGTGCCTGGCCGGTTGCGGCCTGGACGTCAACAGCGCGTTGCCCTACGAGGTCTTCCCCGGCTCGATCCAGCCCGACCAGTCGCTCAAGGGCGTCGAGATCACCGTGGGGTCCAAGGACTTCACCGAGAACATCCTGCTCGGGTACATGGCGGAGATGGCGCTGTCCGCGGCAGGGGCGGACGTCGTCGACCTGACAGACCTGAAGGGCTCGCAGACCGCGCGGCAGGCCCTGCTCAACGGCGAGACCGACGTCAGCTGGGAGTACACCGGCACCGGCTGGATCAACTACCAGGGCAACGAACTGCCGGTGCCCGGCGGTGAACAGGCGCAGTACGACGCCACGAAGAAGGCCGACCTCGAACGGTTCGGCGTCGAGTGGCTCGCCTACTCCCCGCTCAACGACCAGTACGCGTTCGCCGTCACCGAGGCCTACGGCGCGCAGCACGGGCTCAAGACCACGTCCGACCTCACGGCGTTCCTCACCCGGAACCCGGACCAGGCGGTGTTCTGCCTGGAGACCGAGTTCGCGAGCCGCCAGGACGGTTTTCCCGCGGCGCAACGGACCTACGGCTTCCCGACCACCGAGGTGAAGAACTTCGGCCTCGGCACGATCTACTCGGCCGTCGCCGGCGGCACGTGCCCCGTGGGCGAGGTCTTCACGACCGACGGACGGATCGCCGCGCAGAAGCTCCGCGTGCTGGAGGACGACAAGAAGGCCTTCCCGCAGTACAACGTGGCACCGACCGTGCGCGCGGAGTTCCTCGCACGGCATCCGCAGATCCGCGGTCCACTGGAGACGGTGAGCCGTGCCCTGACCAACGACCAGATGATCGAGCTGTGCCGTCAGGTCGACGT